>CAZQXF010000052.1:0-12412 GCA_964596975.1 uncultured Thiotrichales bacterium
CGACGGAGCTACATTCCAGCTTCCACCTTTCCCGGGGAACTGGCTGATGGGCAAAATTGAACTCCGAAACTTGAGTTCCCAACAGCCATTTTCACTAAACAAAAAAACTCCCGTGCCGTCTGCATCGGCAAGGGAGTAAGTTCCAGGACTAAAATAACGCTGTTGATTGGCTCGAATTGATTACACAGCAAGCAGCCAACAAATCAGTAACTACCCACAGAGATCACCTCTGAGAGTAGTTACCTTGCTGTTTACTTCGGCGGAGTCCAGTTCGACGCCTTGCTGCCACTCATGCCTTGCATGCCTGACATGCCGTTCATACCAGACATCCCTGACATGCCATTCATACCGGACATGCCGTTCATGCCTTGCATTCCGGACATTCCCGACATACCGCCCATGCCAGACATCCCAGACATACCTTGCTGAGGATAAAAGAAGATCTGTCCATTAGGCGTAATTCTGAAATAGCCAGACATACCGCTCATTCCGGACATACCAGACATCCCTGACATGCCGCTCATTCCACTCATGCCATTCATTCCCGACATTCCGCTCATGCCATTCATGCCCTGCATGCCGGACATCCCTGACATGCCACGCTGGCCGCCCATGCCCGACATTCCAGACATGCCGCCCATCCCACTCATGCCGTTCATTCCCGACATTCCGCTCATGCCATTCATACCCTGCATACCGGACATCCCTGACATGCCACGCTGGCCGCCCATGCCTGACATTCCAGACATGCCGCCCATTCCGTTCATGCCATTCATACCTGACATTCCACTCATCCCGGACATCCCGGATTGGGGATAAAAGTAGATTTGCCCTTGCGGCGTAATGCGAAAATAGCCTTGGTTTCCGGACATGCCACTCATGCCCGACATACCGCTCATGGCGGAAGCCTGCGTCGTAGCAAAACTGACACTGACCGCCAGTGCCGTCAGCAACAGACGGGTTTTCGATGGTTTTTTCATGCTGTATTTTTTGCACATTCGCTTGATCATCAGATCTATCCTCTTGACTAGGTGGTGGTTGACTTGCTCACCACTGGATTTTCAGTACTGAGCATTTTTCGCCGCGTCGAAGCGCGGCATAAAAAGGGGGTGGCGGTAACGCGCTCCGCCACCGAGGTTCAAACCTGGTTCATGTCCAAACACTGGAGGCGGTGGTGGCGGCATGCGAAATAATCGTGCATGCCTGCGTGGAGATCTGGCACTACTGCATAAGGCCCGTCGACGTGATTTGCCATGACGCTTGCTCACTTTTGCAGGGTAATTCGCTGCCGGCCGTTTCCTCACCGCATGGGAAAGACTGCTTCCTTGTGGGAACAAGTAGATATCACCGGAAGGCAACTTGACGAAATAGCCTTCAAGGCCCAACAGCTCAGAGGCGCTGCCTTCTGCGCCTGCGGAAGACGGCAGGACCATAAATAGAAAAATGACGCAACAACCCGCCAACACGCTGAATCGAATTTTCGCCATATCAATAAATGCTCTATCTCTCGCCAAAGCGTAAAAATGGTGAACTCAATCACAACTAAGCAAGAGGGGTGCCAATGAACAGTGAAGGCACCCGGCAGGAAGTTCCTAGAAAATAGTTCTGAGGGGGAGAACAGAAAAATACGCGGTTTTTCAGATGCTTGGCGTGCCTGGGTGTACGTGCCACAAACAGCTCATCAAGGGAATGAAAATGTTTCACCAATATCTGGTGATGAGTAAAAAGCGGAACCCGCGTAAACTGTGACAAATTGTCACGAGTTTTTCTTGAATAGCGGTTTTTTCTGACAAATTGTCCCGCGTAACGGCGCAAGGCGCTCGAATTACGCGGGATCAGACAGCTGATGGGAAAATCAGGGAATTGAAATCACGTTGCCGGTGCGCTCATCGATGACCAACTGCCGCAGGAGCGCGTACGGCGGTTCGGAAGAAACAATGCTTACAATATAGAGCATGTTGACACGCCGAATTTTTCCAATGGTATCTGCGCCTTTGCCGAATACCGTTAGCCAGGCTTCAGCAATCTTTTTTGCGTCTGCTTCATTGCGAAGCGGCAGTGATAGTTGCTCGGGGTAAATGGTTTCCTTGGCACCCTTGACGCAATCATCAAGGCGGGTGACATGAACAGCCACCGGGTTCTTGGCTTCGTTGTGGTTTTCGGCCGCAGGGTAAAGCAGCAGATCGCCAGCCGCATTCCGCTCAACCTGCCAACCTTTCTCGCCAAGCGTTTTTTCCAATCGATCAAGTGAGGTTGCATCGATGGTGGTATCGGTAGTCGGGTTTGCAGATGCTGACTTTTTGTCAGACCCCGCCTTTTTCACAACCACATCGTCTACAAAGATCCGCGGATACAGCAACACATCACCAGCCGTATTTCGCTCGACCTTCCATCCCCTTTTCCTGGCGATGGCTTCCAACTCGCCTAGCTGACCGCTGTCGATGGTACGATCAGTCACAGCGGGGATGTTCGGATTTTCGCTTGTAGTCGAGGATGAAGCGTCATCTTGTCGCGCAGGGTAGACGAGCAGATCGCCGCTACTGTCTTTTTCGACGCGCCAGCCTCGATTTTCCAAAACTTGTTTCAGTGCATCAGGGTCACCCGTCGGGATGGCAACGTCAGTGACGGGCTCGGCACAGGCAAAAGTAATGGGAGTGATGGCTAAAATGGCAAAACACAATGTACGGAATGTGGACATGGGGAGGCCTCCGGCTGATGAAAGAAGAGCGTCTTTCATCAGCCGTGCAAGAACTGCGCCAGCAGCCTTGCGACTAGCCCAAGCAGTCACTACTCAGCGCCCCCAAGCCTCACGTTTGTAACGCGTGGGTCAACAAGTACTTTCATCGATCTGTGGTTTTGCCTATGCTCTACCGCAAAATGACTCGAATGCAATAGCCAGGAGTGAACATGCACAGAGCCCTTCCCCTACTGTTACTCGCATCCACCGTCAGCGCACAGGCAGCAGCGTTGGAATTGCAAGCACAGCCCAACACATTTGACTACGATTATTTCGATGCTGGCTTTATCGACTACGACGTTGGCGGCAGTGGTATCTATCTGCGCGGCTCGATCGACACTTACCCGAATGTGAATCTGCTGGCTGGCTTCACTGCGGCGGATAACTATGTCGAGTTCAGCTTGGGGGCGGGATATCACCAGGCCGTTCCGACGCTGACGAATACTGACATGGTGTTGTCGGCCGGTGTCGAGCGCGGCGAGTTCGACGTGGGGGGCGGCAGTATCGACGATTCTGATACCGGCGTGTTTCTTTCCGCCGGTCTGCGTGCCAGTGCGACACCGACATTAGAGCTGTATGCAAACCTCAACTATCACAGTTTCTATTCGGGTGATCTCGGACTCGATC
Source organism: uncultured Thiotrichales bacterium (assembly GCA_964596975.1). Taxonomy (GTDB): domain Bacteria; phylum Pseudomonadota; class Gammaproteobacteria; order UWMA-0217; family UWMA-0217; genus JALSHZ01. The sequence goes on from CAZQXF010000052.1 coordinate 3,365, forward strand.
TTGGTCTGCGGCTGCAGCTCAATGACCAACTGGATTTGACCGTCGGTGGCCAACTGAGTGATAACGATGCACTTGCCGTTGGTGTGCGGTATTACTACTGAACATCCCCGCTCTGCACGGGAAACTCAGGCCGAGAAGCAACGAACGCTGATTGCGGCGTTCGTTATCCCAGGTCTATTTCCCGGCATCCTGCTTCTTCGCGGATTCAAGCTGTTTGATAGCACGCGATTTGGCTTCGCTGATCTCGTTCTTCATGCGTAGAAGCGCTTCGAGTTCCTCGACTCGCTGGCGTAAGCGTTCGGCTTCTTTTTTCTTCTGCGCGAGTGCCTTGAGCATCTCCGGGGTGGGTTTCCCCTCAGGGACGCCATCGCCGGATTGAGCCGATTCTGCCCATACCGACGATGCTGCCAGGAGCATCAACGGGAACGCCAGCATCCGGATAAAGCGGCGGTGATGAAAAGGTCTGTACATATTATTCATGGTCTTGTGAATCACTCCGTCCAACATCCTTGTTCTACTATATCGAGAGCTGTCCTGTTATGCCGCGATTCTAACTGTTGGCAGCGGCAATAGACAGACTTCAGCGACCGCTGCTCACTTGATATTGGTCATTGTCACCACCAGGGGCACGTAATATCCTGCCAATCTAACAATCTGTGGAGAACAAACATGGCATTCTGGCTTGATCTGCTGTTCGGTAACTTCATCGGCATCATCTCGATGTTCACTCTGTTTTTCATCCTCGGAATGGCGACTTGGTTTACTGTCTTTTTTCTGAAGAAGATTCGCGAAGAAGATCGCAGCAAGGGCTAACCCCGCGCCCCCAACGGCTGCGGTCGGCAGTCAAGACGAGAGCAGCGTTCGCAGCGCTTCACGGAACAGGCTGATTGCCTCGTTGCGTCCACTGCACGCAGTCGCAGCCACGATATCCTTCCAGTCGTGGCACTGTAGCGTTCGTTGCAGCAGGATCTGCTGGAGAAGCGTGGGCAGGCTATTGATGCGCCCCGTCTCGATCGCGAATACCACGGCTTTGCGTACTGCCGCACAGCTTGATTCGTAGCCGCGCTGCCCGAAAGCGACCGCTTCCACCAACGCCGTCTCCGCCTCGGTCAGTGGCGCAGGTTCCAGGCGACTTACCCTAGGCGACAGTAGCGCCAGCACATTGTTCGTGGCTAACGTGCGGAAGGCGTCAGGCAACAAACCCAGTAGTTCCGACACGAAGAACGCCCTCGCCCCAGCCACAAACTCCGCCCCCTCCAAGCCGATACCAGCCGCAACAGTGACCGCAGGCGCAGCAGCGGCCGTATTGGCTTTCAAGCCCAAATGTAGCGGAATGAAGCCGCTACGTTGCCAAAATGCCAGCACACCCGGCTGCAGCGCAAAGCTGGCACCAAGGTAGTCGATAGTGTCCATCTGGGCGCGAATATGCGCCAGCAGGCGTTTGCCGATACCGCGTCGCTGCCTGTCAGGATGAACCGCGATGCGGATAATTCGCAAGCAGCGCCGTGTTGCCGCCAGCGGATCAGCTCCCCGCGCGGTCAGCAGCTGAGGCAACAAATGTCCTTGTGGGCGACGCTTGCCGCGAAAAATCTCAGCGCTCAATGCCGCATCCAAGCCACCTTCCCAGGCGGCCATGACCGCCCCAATCAGCTGGCCCTTGGCGCTTGCAATCCACACTGCCACATTCTCGCCATCGAGCAGATGACGTACATCCATTGGCGTCGTCTGGTAATGCGCATCGACCAGCAACCCGAACAAGGCGCGCAGCCGGTTCTCGTCTGCTGCCAACTTGTCCCGATCCAGCCGTTCTATCCTGATCTCGGCACCATCCGGCAGCTCAGGGGACGGTGGCGCAACGATATCCAGCAACAGTAGATCGTTGAGCAGGGATTCCACCGGGTCCTGTTCATTCCAGCGAATCGGTGTTGCCATTGTCAGCGAGCGCCAAGCCGGGCGCCACTGATCGAGCTGCCGCCGGAAGCCAATCGCAAACCCACGTGCACTGCCTTCGTAGCCTTGTTCGGTCGATGCCAATACGATGCTGCCAAATCGTTGCAGCATCTTGACCAGCATCTCCGCCGGGATCGCTGCCGCTTCGTCGACCATGAGTAAATCCGGGGCCGCTTCCTGTTCCAGCAATGCATCGGGGGCGATGAAACGCACCGAGCTTGCATCATGCTCAACGCGATTTCTTCCACGCCGTGCTGCCGGCAATGTGGCCAACAAGTGGCGAAAAATGACCTCACTGTTTTGCAGTCGCGGTGCTGTCAGCCAGATCTCATGACCTGGCTGCCGCAGCAACTCGGCCAGCGCCATGCCAAGGGCCGCCGACTTACCGCGTCCACGCGCCGCCGTAATCACGAGCGCCCCCGCCTGCGGGGCAGCCGCCAAGGCCACAATCGCACGAATGACGCGCTGCTGATCTTCTGTTTGCCCACTGATTGGCCGAGACGGTCCAGGCGAAGAGAGTCGCTCTGGTGTCAGGCCACGGTCCTGGGTCAGTAGCGATAATCGTGAATCCTTCTCGATCAGGCGGATAAGGCGTTGGAGATATCGTGAGGGGCGTGTTGATGGTGGCACGCCATGAATTGCCATCCGCCGTGCCACCGGGTCGTCATGCGTGGCCCAGCTTGCCAGCGGAGGCGCCAGCATCACGACAAGGCCGCCCGCCGTCACGGTACCTGACAATGCTGCGATGGCTGTCGGATCGAAGCCTGCGGAAAACACATCACAGACCAGCATGCCGACTTCCTGACCAAGCATTGTTCGTGCTTTGTCAGGTGACAGTACACGGCGCCCCGGAGTGGTTTCGGCGCTCAGCCAGAGCGCCTGATCGGCATCTGCCAGCATTGCGACTTGTTGCAAGCACCAGTGACGTTCGCCGCTGATCAGCAGCAAATGCCGCTCTCCGCTGTCACGGCCATGCTGCCGTAACTTTTGCGCCCAAGCATTGAGCTCGATGTTGCTCAAGGTTCCTGTACCAGTACCCATGGCGCCACGACAACCGCCCAGAGTAACTCACCACTTCGTTCCCATCGCCGGGCATCATCCAGGCTCGCATTGGCAATGGCACCACTGGCCAGCCAATCAGCGACGCGGGCCTTGTCGTCTTCGGCGACCGCTGCGGCCACCTGCACAAGATCAAGCCCATCGGTCACCCGGATGACGACGCCCCGTGCAAAATGTCGCGCCAGCTCGTCCCAACCGATTCTCCCGGTTTCGATATTGAGTTTTTCCTCTATCGGCGGATCTCTCTGTTCAGTCATGCTCTATCCCATCACAACAACGACGATTGACGCTTTTTCACGCCCACCAATCACCCATCAAGCATTTTCAAGATCTGTCGCTGCGACTTCGCGCCGACAGCAAGCTTTTCGACCCGACCATTGTCTACGACAACAAAAGAAGGCGTCGCCATCACATGCAGCGCCTTGGCGAGATCCGGGCGTTCACTGGCATCGACGCTAACGACATCGTCACGCTCGTTCTGCAAAGCCTCGATAATGGGTGTCGTCGAACGACACATGCCGCAGTGCGGCGCCATGAAATAGACCAGCTTGCGCCCGCTGAGCAGTCCCGCATCATCATCGTTGGCAAGCCTGACCGCTTTACCACGCGCCATCCACGCCTTGAGCACCGGGAACAGTAAGAACAGCGAAAAAGCGACCGCGGCGAGCGGCAACAACCAGGACAATGTTTCCACGGGCGATCTCCAGCTTGTAGTCGGTCTAAAGTATGAACGACTGTCATCACAAACGCATGTCTGGAGGCAGTCACCAAAAAGGCTGCTAGACTTGCGCCCCAATTCTGTTGGACAAACAAAAGCCATGCATGAACACCTGCTCATCACCCTGACTGCGCTCGGGTTGCTCGGTGCACTGTCGCAATGGGTCGCCTGGTGGGTCAAGCTGCCGGCGATTCTGTTTTTGCTATTGAGTGGCATCGTCGCCGGCCCGGTGACCGGCTGGCTAGACCCGGACGCCGTGTTCGGTCCGCTGCTGTTTCCGATTGTTTCGCTGTCGGTGGCTGTCATTCTGTTTGAAGGCAGCCTGACGTTGAAGTTCTCGGAAATCAAAGGCTTGGAAAACGTTGTTCGCAATATGGTGACGATTGGCGCGGCGGCGACCTGGATGATCATCGCCGTTGCGACGCACTATCTGATGGCTTTCGACTGGCCCTTGTCGTTGCTGTTCGGGGCGCTGGTGGTGGTGACGGGACCAACGGTCATCGTGCCAATGCTGCGCACCGTGCGGCCGAATATCCGCATCGCCAATATTCTGCGCTGGGAAGGTATTATCATCGACCCGCTCGGTGCCGTGCTGGCGGTACTGGTGTTCGAATTCATTCTTGCCAGCCAACAGGGTGAAGCAAGTACCGCACATATCTTGCTGAATCTCGGCAAGATCATCGCGATCGGGCTGCTGCTCGGCGCGATTGCCGCGCAGATGCTGGGTGTGGCGTTGCGCCGGCACTGGCTACCGGAATATCTGCAAAGCATCGTCACGCTCTCACTGGTGTTTCTGACCTTCGTCGGTTCCAACCACTTCCAGGAGGAATCCGGGTTGCTGGCGGTCACCCTGATGGGCGTGTGGCTGGCGAACATGCGGCGGGTGCCAATCGAAGACATCCTCAACTTCAAGGAAACCCTCAGCATTCTGCTGATCTCCGGTCTGTTCATTATTCTCGCTGCCAGGATCGACGCCTCACAACTGCAACAGCTCGGCCTTGGCGCAGTTGGCGTGTTTCTCGTCATTCAGTTTATTGCCCGCCCGGTCAAGGTGTGGCTGTCGACGCTGGGCTCGACGCTGACCTGGCGTGAACGGGCACTGCTGGGCTGGATCGCGCCACGTGGCATCGTCGCGGCGGCGGTATCGGCGCTGTTTGCACTGAAACTCGAATCAGCAGGGTTTGAGCAGGCCTCGACAATGGTGTCGCTGACGTTCATGGTCATCATCGGCACGGTGGTGCTGCAAAGCGCTACCGCCAGACCGCTGGCACTGTGGCTCGGCGTCGCTGAACCGGAACCACGCGGGCTGCTGATCATCGGTGCCAACAAGGTGGCGCGCGCCATCGCGGAAGCCCTGCAAAAGCAAGGCTTTCGTACCTTGCTGACGGACAGTCACTGGCCCAATGTCAAGGCAGCATTGTTGAATGGACAGGAGGCTTTCTGGGGCAATGCGATATCCGCACGCGCAGACCGCAGCCTGGATCTGGTCGGCATTGGCACCCTGCTCGGCCTGTCGCAAAACGACCATCTCAACGTGCTGGCGGTGCAGAAATATGCAGCGGAGTTTGGCCGTCACGCGGTGTATGCCTTGCCGCCACCACATGACAGCAAGGCAACCGATGTGCACACAGCCGCAGAAGAACAACGCGGCAACACGCTGTTTGGTAACGAGGTGACCTATGCCCGGCTGGCTTCGGCACTGGCCAACGGCGCCGAAATCAAGACCACAACCCTGAGCGATGAATTCAACTACGACGCTTACCTGGAAAAATATCAGGACCGGGTGATCCCGCTGTTCGCCATCTCCAGAAAAGGTAACCTGCGCATCTTTGGCGATGCGGAAAACCCACCCGCCCCACAGCCGGGGTGGAAGATCATCAGCCTCGTCATGCCCGAAAAGGACGACAAATGACACCATCACGCAGCATTCAGGCCGGCACACTGCTGGCAGCAATCGCCGTGGTGCTGGGCGCCTTCGCAGCACACGGCCTGAAAAACCACCTCGATGCCCATGCGCTCGACATCTTCAACACCGCCGCGCGTTACCAGATGATCCATGCCATCGCCCTGGTACTGACGGGGATCGTCGCCAGACAACAAGGCAGTGAACATGCGCCACTCGCCAGCTTGCTGTTTGTTGTCGGCATCCTGCTGTTTTGCGGCAGTCTCTACCTGCTGGCACTCACCGGTACCGGCTGGCTCGGTGCCATCACGCCATTTGGTGGCATCGCTTTTATTGCCGGGTGGCTGCATTTCATGTATTTCAGTGCAAGATGACTCAGGTTTCGGCTTTCATGAGCGCCGCAACCCGGACGAATAACCATATTCAAATACCGCTGGCTTGAGTCACACACCCCAGCACATATACTGGCCCGTTTTGACGACCAACGATCAAGAGAATACCGCCATGACAATCAGCTCGTTTCATCCCACCGCACGCACATTGATGGGCCCTGGTCCATCCGATGTCAATCCACGCATTCTGGAAGCGCTTTCCCGCCCCACCATCGGCCATCTCGACCCTGAGTTCGTCGGCATGATGGAAGAGGTCAAGTCGATGCTGCAATACGCCTTCCAGACCAGCAACGAGCTGACCCTGCCGGTATCGGCACCTGGTTCCGCCGGCATGGAAACCTGTTTCGCCAATCTGGTCGAACCCGGCGATAAAGTCATCGTCTGCCGCAATGGCGTGTTTGGCATGCGCATGACCGAAAACGTCGAACGCTGTGGCGGCGAAGCCGTTACCATCGACGACGAATGGGGCAAGCCGGTTGATCCCGACAAGCTGCGTGACACCCTCAAGCAGCATCCTGATGCAAAGATCGTTGCCTTCGTGCATGCCGAAACATCCACCGGCGCCCGCTCCGATGCCAAAACCCTGGTCGAAATCGCCCGCGAAGCCGGATGCCTGACCATCGTCGATGCGGTGACCTCCCTCGGCGGCGTCGAGCTGAAAGTCGATGACTGGCACATCGACGCCATCTACTCCGGCACCCAGAAATGTCTCTCCTGTGTTCCCGGGCTCTCCCCTGTCAGCTTCAGCGAGCGCGCCATCGAAAAGATCAAAGGGCGCAGCAGCAAGGTACAAAGCTGGTTCCTCGACCTGAACCTCGTCATGGGCTACTGGGGCGGCGGTGCCAAACGCGCCTACCACCACACCGCGCCGGTCAACTCGCTCTATGCACTGCATGAAGCGCTAGTGCTGCTACAGGAAGAAGGACTGGAAAACGCCTGGCAACGACATCAAGTCAACCACCTTGCCCTACGTGCAGGACTGGAAGCTTTCGGCATGGACTTCGTCGTCGATGAAGAATGGCGTCTGCCGCAGCTGAATTCCGTGCGCATTCCCGCAGGACATGACGATGCAACGGTACGGCAACGTCTGCTGAACGAATTCAACCTGGAAATCGGCGCCGGACTGGGTGATCTTGCCGGCAAGGTTTGGCGCATCGGCCTGATGGGCTACGCCAGTAACCGCAAGAACGTCATCACCTGCCTGAGCGCACTCGAAGCCGTCGGGCTCAAGGCCGACGGTTCGGCTGTTGCCGCTGCACAGGCTGTCTACGACAAGTAATTGTCGAGACCGCGCTGCTGCGTCGTATCGAACACTGTTCCGTACGACGCAGCAGTGAACCTGATCGGATCTTTCTCCGTTTTCACTCCGCTTGCTTACCTGCCCGGCTCAGCTCAACGCCGGAACTTTTGTTCCCCCCTGACAATCAAACTGTGAGCCAAATCCCATCCGTTTGTCTCATCGCTTCGCTACGCTATGCATCTAAAGCCTGCGCCTGTCGTCATTGAAGACCGCAGCATAAACAACATAATTGGGCTATTCTTTACTGATGGAAACTCTACGATATCACCGCTTTTGGCTGTTTCTTGGCTTGCTCCTCGTCATTGGCACCCTGATTACTTCACTGATACCGCTGAACATGGGCCATGGTGTTCCCCATCAGGACAAACTGCTGCACATGACCGGCTATGGCGTGCTGACGCTGTGGTTTCTGCAGATCGTGCGCAATCAGAGCGCATTGATCCTCATTCCGCTGGCCATGGTGATGCTCGGCATCTCCGTAGAGATTCTTCAGGGGCTGACTGGCTATCGCTACCCCGACAAGATGGATGCGCTCGCCAACGGCATCGGCTGCCTCGGCGCGGCGCTGTTGGCACTGACGCCAGTGCGGGACACGTTGTTGAAACTGGAGCGGTTTCTTCCCTGAACTTTACTGTCACCAGCCGTTTCTGGGTGTGGCTACAGTTTGTTCCGGCACGCTCAACCAGAAATCCGGGCTAGGTTTCTATTCTCCCAGCAGTTCTTCCAGGGTAAAGAGATTACTTTGCTGCTTCTTCACTTCCCTCAACCCTTGCCTGATTTCATCCATGAGATCAGTGGAGGAGAGGATGGCTTGTGTTTCCAGCCACCCTTCGGACGCTTCTGAACTGACAAGCATGGCGTCAGTATGCCGACTGTCCCGAGCCATTCAGCCTCCTCCCCCGACCCGATGCACATCAGTCACATTCCGCAGCTGCGACAGTCGTGACATGAGGCGCATCAGTTCATCGTAACTGGCGACCTGAATCGTCAGATCCATTGTGACGGTCATTGATTTCATGTCGGTGCGCGTGTTTGCGCGCAAGACATTGGCTTTGGTCTCCAGCATCAGCTTGGTGACTTCATTCAGCAATCCCGGTCGATCGAAGGCTTTGAGCTGCAGTTCGACGGTATGCAGGCGCGCCTGGCCGCCCCATTCGATGTCGATCAGTCGGTCGCGCTTGTCGGCTTCGAGATTGAGGATATTGCGGCAGTCGCTGCGATGAATCGAAACGCCCTGCCCCAGCGTGATGTAGCCGATGACATCATCCCCCGGAATCGGGTTGCAGCAACGCGCCACCTTGGTCAGCAGGTTGCCAACACCGGCAACCCTGGCCTTGTCGTCGCTGACGACCGGGGCCCGCTCGACCAACTGCGGTGTTTCTTCATCCACCTCCTGCTGAAACAGTGCATCGAGCTGGCCCTGGCGGATATCGCCGCGGCCAATCGAGACAAACAGCTCTTTTTCGTCACGACAGTGAAATTGCTCGATCAGGTCTTCGACTGGCAATGGATGCACGCCGAGACGCTTGATGGTCTGATCGAGTATTTTCTTGCCGGCCTCCAGATTCTCGGCACTGTCCTGGCGATGGAACCAGCTGCGTACCTTGGAGCGAGCATTGGGGGAAACCAGGTAACCGCTGCGCGGATCCATCCAGTTGCGGTTCGGGGCTGGCTCTTTGCCGGTGAGAATTTCCACATGATCGCCGGTCTCCAGCTTGCTGGTCAG
>CAZQXF010000053.1:0-12265 GCA_964596975.1 uncultured Thiotrichales bacterium
CGTTCTTGCAGTCGTCTTCCTTGATGCGCTCTTTGACCATGCCCATGATGATGTCGTCGGAAACCAGACCGCCTTCATCCATGATTTTCTTCGCCGCCTTGCCCAGCTCGCTGCCGGCCTTGACGTGTGCGCGTAGCATGTCGCCAGTAGAGATCTGAGGAATGTTGTATCTTTCCTTGATGAAGTTCGCCTGGGTGCCTTTACCGGCGCCTGGGCCGCCTAGCAGGATGATTCTCATGATTGGTGTTCTCCCAAAAGAAGGGTTGGACAGTCGCGCGGCGATATCCGGCTGACTGTTCTGTGGACGGAATTCAAGCGCAGCAGTCTGTCACAGCACTGCTGTTCATTCCAATTGAAACTTCTATGAGGTGGATAAGCAGAGGTTATTTCCTTGCTTGCGGTGTGGTTCCGACGAGCCAGTAGCAACCATAGGCAGGGATGCTTAGCTCGCCGTGACTGGCGCTGATGAGATTGCCGCTGATCAGATCCCGCCACTGTCGCTCGTGCACGTGCAGTAGCGTCACCGGTGTGGCGTTTGCACTGCGGGTGAAGTTGTAGAGGGCGGTGATCGTCTGGCTACCATCCGGGGCGTGGCGAATAAAACCAAACAGGCCTGCGCCGAGATCGAGGATTTCCTGAACGCCATCCGGATGGAATGCCGGTTGCTGACGCCTGATTTCGAGGCGTCGCAGATATTCACTGAACACTTCCGCCGCAAGTCCATCGGCCGCATTGAGGTGATCGCGCAGTTCATCCATGTCCCACTTGCGCCGGTTGATGGCGCGTGTCATGCCGCTACGCTGTACGCCCTGCATGTCGTTGGCCGTTGCCAGCAGTGAGTGGATATAGACGGCAATAATGCCCTGCAATGACATGGCAACCGTCTGGGTCAGCAGAAAGCGTTCCTTGTGGTGGCCATGCTGATCGGCGCAGGCGGAAAAATAGGTGATGTTGAGCTCGTAGGGGCTTTCGCTGCCATCGGCATTCCTCTTGGTGGAGACGAAGCCACCTTTTGCCTTCATGTCTTCGATCAGTTCACTGATCTCTTGTTTGGGGATCAGCCCTTCCAGCGGCCGCATGCCGATGCCATCGTGTGATGCGGTGAAGTTCAGATAAGTGCAGCCGTCGGGAGGTGGCGATAGTTGTTTGGCCCAGGCGTGCAGATAGTGTGTCGTGCCGGTATGGATGGCGTGCAGCAGCAACGGCGGCAGGCTGAATTGATAGACCGCATGGGCCTCGTCGCCATGACCAAAATAACTGATGTTTTCGTCGTGCGGCACATTGGTTTCGGTCAGCAGAATCACGCCCGGCTCGGCTTCACGAATGATTTCCCGGAACAGTTTGACGATGGCGTGGGTCTGCGGCAGATGAATGCAAGAAGTGCCGATTTCTTTCCACAGATAGGCGATGGCGTCGAGGCGCAGGATGCGTGCGCCATGGCGGATGTAAAACAGCATGATGGAGATGAACTCCAGCAGCACATCGGGGTTGCGGTAATTGAGGTCGATCTGATCGTGACTGAAGGTAGCCCAGACATAGCGGGTGCCGCTGCGGGTGTTGATTTCGGCCAGCAGCGGTGAGGTGCGCGGACGTACCACCTGTGACAGATCAGTGTCGGGATCGACCTCGATAAAGAAGTTTTTGCCGGGATGCTGATCGAGCAGAAAATCATTGAACCAGAGGCTTTCCCGCGAGCAGTGATTGAGCACGAAATCCATCATCAGATCGAAATGGCGGGCCAGCCGTTCGATGTCATGCCAGTTGCCGAGCTTGGGGTCGATCTGCTGATAGTTGATGACAGAGAAACCGTCGTCCGAACTCCAGGGATAGACCGGCAGCAGATGGATGGTACTGATGGCCCGGGAAAGATATTGGGTGGCGAAGTCGTCGAGTGTGCGAAGCGGGTGCTCGCCAGGTCGCTGCAGTGAGTCGCCATAGCTGATCAGCACCACATCGGTTTGATCCCAGATCGGACCCTGATGCTGTTTTTGCTGCTGGGTCAGGTGCTGATTGATGATGGCGAGCACCTGCTCCTTCAGCAACGTAGCCTTCTCTGCGCCATACACAGATGCAAGCAGTTTTTCGATGGCCGCGATGTTGCGGGCCGAGAGCTGATCGACAGATTGGAGGTGTATGGCCATGGTGGTCTTTTTATTGTCATCGGTGGTGGGGCGAGTTTATCCCGAAAGCAGGCCTAGATCGACGCGGAAATACGCGCATTCGGTCACAGGAAATAAGCGTGGTGAAAGCGCTTGACCTGGAGTTGACTCCAGGGGTTACGGTGTGCCCTATATCCATGACTGGCGCCGAGCAGATCAATGCGGAAACACCCTAATACCACTATCGCGCACGAGAGCAGCCTGACCTGGCTGGCGTTGTTTGCCAGTACCGGCACGCTGGTCTGTTGTGCGCTGCCAATCATGCTGGTCACGCTTGGGCTGGGTGCCACGGTCGCCGCGATGACCAGTCAGTTTCCGTTACTGGTGACGCTCAGCGAATACAAACTCTGGGTGTTTGCATTCTCAGGCGTGATGCTGCTGTTGTCGGGGTGGCTGATGTATCGCCCAGGGCGGAGCTGCCCCACTGATCCGCGTAAAGCCGAAGTCTGCGCCCGCATGCAGCGATGGAATCGCCGTGTGTTGTGGGTGTCGGTGACCATCTGGTTCATCGGTTTTACTGCGGCTTTTCTCGCACTGCCCATGCGTCGATTTTTGGATATATAGGAGCATTCCTCATGAAAAAACTGTTGCAACTGATACTGGTCTCTTCATTCATGCTGCCACTGCTGGCCAGTGCGGAGACGCTGGAGGTGCCGATTCAAGGCATGACCTGTCCGTTCTGTGCCGATGGTCTGCACCGCAAGCTGGGTGAGCTGCCAGGCGTGGAAAAGGCCGAGGTGAGCCTGAAACTGAAAAAGGCGCGTTTGACCCTGAAGGAAGGGGCAAGTCTCGACACGGAGGAGATCAGAAAAGCGATTATTGACTCCGGATTTACGCCCGGAGAAGTGGAAGCAAAATGAAACGCCGAACATTATTGCCGCTATTCGGATTGTTGATGCTGGGTCAGCTTCCTGTTGCTGCCGTAGCAATGGGCTTGCGTTCGTTTGTGGCCTTGCCAGTCGACAAGGGTGGGGCAGTGGTTCGGTTCCAACTGGAGCGAAACGAGGACGCCAAATCGACAGTGGGAATTGCCAACCTCGCCCGGGGCTTGAGCCACAACCAGACGCTGTTGTTCGGGCTGCCATACCGTCTCGATCCATCCGGGCCGAAGCGTCTCGGCGATCTGGCGATTCTCTATCGTCACATCGTCTGGCAAGACGACCACAAGCAGGGAACATCCAGGCTTGGTTTGTTGGGTGGGGCAGTGGCGCCTACCGACAATGACCGTGATGCCGCGATACAAGCGGGATTTGTTGCCACGTTTTATCGTGGCCGGGTCGAATGGGATTTTGACGCCTTGTATCAGGCGGGTATCGATCAGCGTGCCGATTCAGGCCGTTACGACATCTCCCGGCAGTTTCGGCTGACGCCGGCGGTGTATCCGGATTGGGGCGAAATTACCGAATGGGATCTGGTCACCGAACTGAATGGGCGCTGGCGTGAAGGCAGTGAAGTGGTGCATCAGGCAACGCTCGGCTTGCAGTGGATTCATCAAAGTTGGGTGCTTGAAGCTGGTGTGACACAAGACTTGAATGGTCCGGAAGCGGCGCGGTTTCTTGTGAGCACCCGTCTGCATTTTTAACGGTTCCTTTGCAAGTCGTGGCGATCTCAGGCTGGGCAGCAGCGGTTACTAACACAGTAGGGTGGTGCGCGCGCAGCGTGCCCACCATTGCCGGTAATCTGGCATGCACCCGACACGCGCACTATCCCCATGTAACGAACAGTGCAATAACGAGTAAATGAAATGACGCTGACAATAGAAGTATTCACCGCCCCTGGCTGTGGCAAATGTGGCAAGGCGAAAACACGGCTGAAAAAAGTCGTCGAACAAATGGAGCTCGATGGCGTTGAATGGCGTGAGGTGAATATTCTGGATGAACTCGACTATACGGTGGCGCTGGGTATTCTCACGACGCCCGCGATTGCGATGAATGGCAAACTGGTGTTCAGCGGTCTGCCGTCGGAGCAGGCAATGCGTAAGGCGGTGAGTGAGTACCTCGGGGTGGTGGCGAAATGAGCCTGCTGACCATATTGCTCATCACCGCCATGATGTTTGGCCTGTTGGCATTTTTCGAACCCTGTACCATCGCGACCCACACAATCTTTGCGGTGCGGAGTCATCATCAGGAAAAAAGCCGGCGCTATCGTGTGCTATTGCATATCTGGCTGATTCGAAGTCTGTTGCTCAGTGCGATCTTTTCTTTGGCGGTGATCCTGCTGCCCGTGCCCCAATGGGGCGTGTATTTACCAAGCATCATGCTGACGCTCATGGCGGCGCTGTATTTGTTGTCGCGCTACGCCTACATTCCGGTGCCTCATCTGGCGCTGTATCGCTTGCTGCCCGGTTTGCGCAGCCTCTCGCAGGTGGTGCGCCTTGGTTTGACCTTGCCTGCTTGTACACTGCCATTACTGGTTGTGGTCGGGGCGCTGGCGGTTACGCTCGATTCTGTTGCGGCTGCGGTATTGGCGGGGCTGGTTTTTGCGGCATTGTTTACGGCGCCGCTGGCATGGGCCGCAATGCATGGCTTCGATGAGGATATGTTGAACCTGCTCAATAAATCGGCCGTCGGTAGCCCCTACCTGAGTGCATCATTACTGCTCGGAGGCGCATTGGTCTTGCTGGTGTTGCAGCTCGACTTGAGTGCGGATGCACTCGGTAGCGCACTCGAAGCATCGCCGTTGATGGGTGTTGGTCTGGCATTTTTGGCAGGTTTTGTTTTCAGTTTCAATCCCGTGTCCTTTGCTTCCATTCCGGTGGTTCTGGCGTATGTCACCATGGCGCATGAGAAGCGTCAGGCGCTGAAAATCGGGCTGGCATTCGTAGCAGGGCTGGTTGCAACCCATGTCACGCTGGGTGTGGCTGCTGCAGCGGGCGGTGAATGGGCGCAGGCGATCATGGGGCGGCAGTGGGGCTTGCTATTGGGGCCGCTGCTGATTGTGCTCGGCCTGCTGTGGACGGGGTGGATCAAGCTCAGGTTGCCATGGTTATCGCTGCGCGCCAAACGGGTGAAGGGTCTTTGGGGTGCATTTTTTCTGGCGATCCCGTTTTCAGTGGCGGTATGTCCATTTTGTGCTCCGGCGTTGCTGGTGATTTTGACGACCAGTGCGGCCGTGGGGTCTGTTCCCTTCGGTTTCATGTTGCTGCTGGCGTTTGCGCTTGGTCGAAGCCTGCCCATACTGGCCGGTGCCTGGAGCATGGGCTGGCTGGAATCGCTGAGTGTGCTGGCGCGCTATCAGAAATGGTTTGAGGTGGCTGGAGGCTTGATTCTGATGCTTGTTGGCGTATATATGCTGAACAGTTATCTGCTGATTTTCTGAGTGTGACATGAACGACGGGCAGGGCGGTCCCTATCGTATTGGCGATGTCAGCAAGCTGACCGGCTTGACTGCCGATACGCTGCGGTACTACGAAAAGATTGGGCTGCTTGGTGAGGTCAACCGCACGGCTTCCGGCGTTCGATTGTATTCGCCCAAAAATCTGTCGACGCTCCGCTTTGTTCAGCGTGCCAAGGCAATGAATTTCACCCTGGAGGAAATTGCCCGTCTGCTGGAAATGCGTCGCGACCCGCAGCATGCGCGCGAAGAGGTTCGCGCACTCACGCATGACAAGCTGAAGGCAATCGAGGCGCAAATCAAGGAGCTGGATGTACTGCGCCGGGAACTTGTCCTGTTGGTGACGCTCTGTCGCGGCGCGGAGGATGGCTGTCCGATTATTGATGACCTGGAAACATGATTACTTTCAATGAGTTATACCATTTTTTTTGAGGGTCCGGCGGCGGCTATTTTGTGACCGGCTGGGAAAATGAACGCTTCGTAAGCGTTTTTTCTTTGTAATGAGAATGAATCTCGGTATCATGGCTGTCATGAGTCGTCTGTCCCGACAAATTGTTTCGCTTTTTATTGCCGTACTGCTGGTGCTGTCACCGCTGCAGGGCGCCATGGCGGGCTTTGTTTCGGCGGGCCAGTCACCGCTGTCGGGTATGCAACATGAAATGTCTGGTGAACAAATGGCGATGGATCATGATGTCACCGCCAATGGCACCCACGACATGATGCAGATGGATGCAACATCCGATCATCAATGTGACCAGTGTGATACCAGTGCCTGCTGCATCGGTGGGCAGTGTCTTTCCGGCCACTGCGCTAGCTGTACATTCGGCCTTGTACCGGTTGTTTCCCGTTTCTCCGGAGTCGTTGTTCGCGTCGCTGTTATCGCGCCCGACTCCACACGTCTCCAGCAAGTTCCCGATACGCTTCTTCGCCCACCCCGGGTCTGATTTCCTTTCATAGACCGGTTCCCCGGTCACCGTTTCAAATTATCTTTTGAACAATCAACGTTGGCAGCATTGCGTCTGTCGACCTGGAAAGGAAAGTAATCAAGATGAGTACTATTATTGATCCGCATGAAATCGCGGGTGTCGATCTGTCACGACGTCGCTTCGTTCAGGGGCTGACGGTTGGTGCGGCGCTTGGATTGACGGGCATCGGCTCGTCGGCCCTGGCGGCCATTATGCACCGTCAACAAGGCCCCCAGACCCTGAGGGGATCACGTTTCGATCTCGCCTATTCACCAACGAAAGTCAACTTTACCGGTAAGGAGCGTTTTGCCACTGCGATCAATGGCAGCGTGCCCGCACCTGTGTTGCGCTTCAAGGAAGGTGAGACGGTGACGCTCAATGTCACCAACAACATGGCGGTCGATACCTCGATCCACTGGCATGGACTGATCCTGCCCAGTGCGATGGATGGTGTGCCGCATATCAGTGATGGTTTCAAGGGCATCAAGCCGGGAGAAACCTTCAAATATCAGTTCAAGGTCGCGCAGAGCGGCACTTATTGGTATCACAGCCATTCTGGCTGGCAGGAGCAAACCGGTTCCTATGGTGCCATTGTCATCGATCCGATCGAGCCAGATCCTTTTGAATATGATCGCGACTATGTGGTGTTGCTGTCGGATTGGTCCGATGAAAACCCGAATCGTATCTACGCCAAACTGAAAAAACTCTCCCACTACTACAATTTTCGTGAGCGTACCTTGAGCGAGTCGCTTGCTGAGGTGAAAGAGTACGGCTGGAAAGGCTTCTGGGCGCGGCGCGGCATGTGGAACCAGATGCGCATGTCCGACCGAGATATTTCTGATGTCACGGGTTACACCTATACCTATTTGATGAATGGCGTGGCACCTGCTGATGGCTGGATGGGGCTGTTCAAAAAGGGAGAAAAAATTCGTCTGCGCTTTATCAACGCAGCGGCCATGACATTTTTCGATGTTCGCATACCGGGTTTGAAAATGACGGTGGTTGCAGCGGATGGGCAAAACATCGAGCCGGTGACCGTCGACGAAATCCGCATGGGGGTTGCCGAAACCTACGATGTCATCGTCGAGCCCAGTAGTGAACAGGCTTACACCGTGTTTGCCCAGGCCATCGATCGCAGTGGATATGCACGTGGTACGTTGACACCGGATCCTTCCATGCGGGCGGAAGTCCCGGAAATGGACCCTGCGCCAATCCTGACGCATGGAGATATGGGCATGGACATGTCCATGATGGATCACGGTGCCATGGGTCACGACATGGGCGGCATGAAGGGGATGGATCATTCCAAGATGGGCCATGACATGAGTGCCATGAAGGAGATGGATCATTCCAAAATGGGCCATGACATGAGTGCCATGAAGGAGATGGATCATTCCAAAATGGGCCACGACATGGCTGGCATGAAGGGGATGGACCATTCCAGAATGGGTCATGACATGGCTGCAATGAGCAGGCGCCAGCCAGATAAAATCGGCAGCGGGGCAACGGGTTTTGGTAGTGCCCAACCGGTTGTTCATGCCAAGACAGAATATGGCCCGCAAGTCGATATGCGTGCCGATGCGCCGCAATACCGGCTCGACGATCCGGGGGTTGGTTTACGCGGCAATGGCCGACGTGTTCTTACTTATGCCGATCTGTTCAACCTCTACAAGACACCCGATCCGCGCGACCCAGGGCGCGAAATCAATCTGCATCTGACTGGCAATATGAGCCGCTACATGTGGTCGATGAACGGGATCAAATTCAATGATGCCGATTTGCTCAAGCTGAAATTCGGCGAGCGGGTACGCATCAACCTCCTCAATGACACGATGATGAATCACCCGATTCATTTGCACGGCATGTGGAGCGATCTGGAAACCGGTGACCCGGATCATATTCCGCGCAAGCACACCGTTATCGTCCAGCCAGGCGCACGCATCAGCTACCTCGTGACCGCCGATGCGATGGGTGGCTGGGCCTATCACTGTCATCTGCTGTATCACATGGCCGGCATGTTCCGTCATGTGAGTGTCGCGTAAGGAGGATTGAAGAAATGAAAAAGATATTATTTGCCTCGCTGTTCGCTGCAGCTATTTCGTTGCCAGTGCAAGCCGGTATGGAAGATGACCCTACCCTGATCAAACTGATGATCGATCAGTTCGAACAGCGTTATGGCGATGATGAAGATCCGGTGGTACTGGAGTCGGACATCTGGATTGGCAAGGATCTCAATAAGTTGTGGTTCAAAGCCGATGTGGAGAGCGTCGATGGCGAGACTGAGCAGGCCGATCTGGAACTCAGGTATAGCCGGGCGGTTGCTCCCTTCTGGGATTTTCAGGCTGGCTTACGGCAGGATCTGAAACCTTCTGATGAAACCCGCAGTTGGCTTGCGTTGGGGTTCCGTGGTCTGGCGCCATATTTTTTCGACATCGATGCTGCACTTTATCTTGGCGAGAACGGTCGCAGCCAAGTGACCTTCGATACTGAGTACGAAATCCTGTTTACGCAAAAATTGATTCTTACGCCAGAAGTACAGCTCACGATCAATGGTAAAGAGGACAAGGCGCTTGGCCTCGGATCAGGTTTGTCATCGGTAGAAACGGGTTTGCGCTTGCGCTACGAAATCATACGAGAATTTGCGCCTTACATCGGTGTCAATTGGTCGGGTGTATTTGGCAAGACTTCTGACTACGTCGAAGCCGCTGGCGGGCAATCCAGTGATACCCAGTTCGTGGTAGGCATCCGTGCCTGGTATTGATTGGCGGAATATTGCCAAAAAAACCCGGAGGTACGAGTAATGTCGATGAAAGCTAACTATCTGCTGATCGCGGTTTCGGCTGTGCTCCTGGTGGCTTGCGGGAAGGACGGGATGGCGCCCGAGAAGCCCAGATTGCAGGAGTTGCGCTGGTATTCAGCGAAACAGGTTAATGAAGGTCAGCAGATCTACCAGGACAACTGTGCCCAGTGCCACGGTAGTGATGGCGAGGGTGCACCGAACTGGCGGAAGCAGGATCCATCTGGGAAATTCCCCGCGCCGCCACTGAATGGTTCTGGACATGCCTGGCATCACCCTCGTGAGCTTCTACGCATGACGATTCGGCTTGGTGGCACGCCGCTTGGGGGCAGCATGCCGCCTTTTGGCGGGAAGTTGAACGCTGCCGAGATCGATAGCGTCATTGCGTGGATGCAGTCTCACTGGAGCAATGAAACCTACAATGCCTGGGCAAAACGCTCTGCCCGGGCCGCCTTGTCGCAGGAGAAATGAAAATGAAACCAGCAAGTAAAAAATGGTCCGCTAGCGCCTGGTTTGTGGGCGCTGCGGTTGCTGCGGCGGTGGCCCTCGCCTTTGTTGGCTTTACACCAAACAAAGAAATGTCGGCCCTACCGCAAGTTGTGGTCTATAAAAGTCCTACCTGTGGCTGTTGTAACAAGTGGGTGCGGCATCTGCGCGACAACGGGTTTCAAGTCCAGGCATACAACCGGCGGGACATGGCTGTAGTCAAGCGCGAGGTGGGCGTGCCTGATGGATTGACTTCCTGCCATACGGCGAAGGTCGGGAAATATATTGTCGAAGGACACGTGCCGGCGGACCTGATCAGCAAGATGCTACGGGAAAAGCCGGATATCGCAGGGCTTTCAGTGCCAGGGATGCCAATGGGTTCCCCTGGCATGGAGGGGCCAGTTCGTGACCGGTACAGCGTGATTGCCTTTGGTGACAATGGTAGCAAGTCGGTTTATGCACAACGATGAAACAGAGAGAGATAAAGGAGTTTGGAAATATGTCAAGCAAGAAATACAACAAGGCTGGATCAGCACTACTGCTGGCGTTGATGACAATGGCGACAGCCGTACAGGCGCATTCCCCCGGGAAGCATGCAAAGGTCTATTTTGAAAATATCCGCGATGGCGCGGTGGTGACAAATCCGGTTCATCTCAAGTTTGGCATCCAGGGCTTTGGTATAACGCCCGCTGGGACGACCGGGAAAATCCGGCACACAGCAGGTCATCACCATTTGCTTGTCGATGTGGATGAGATGCCGGATATGGACGAGCCCATTCCGCGTGATGCCCATCATATGCACTTTGATGCCGGTGAGATGGAGGCGACGCTGACGTTACCGCCGGGTAAGCATACCTTGCAGTTGCTATTGGGTGATGAATCGCATGAACCACAGGATCCACCATTGCTGTCGAAGAAAATAACAATCACTGTCGAGCCAGCGAAATGAACAGGTATGTTCGAAAAATGTTCAGTGCAGGTCCGCAGTGATGAAGTGGTTCGTTCTAATGAAAAGAGGTAACTGAAAATGCAATATGGTTTTTCTGTAAGTGTAGGCGGGAGTGTTAACGACGTCGAAGACAAGGTCGTTGAGGCACTGAAAACTGAAGGGTTCGGCGTGCTGACGGAAATAGACGTCCAGGCAACGTTAAAGAAAAAACTGGATCTGGATACCCGCCCATACCGAATCCTTGGTGCCTGTAACCCGGCTTTGGCCAGCAAGGCGCTGGAGGCAGAACCTGATATCGGCCTGCTGCTTCCATGCAATGTCGTGGTGCGGGAAGAGGAGGATGGTGGCGTGACGGTCTCGTTCATGGATCCCGAGTCTGTCCTTACACTGGTTGATCGCGAGGATGTTGCTGCGCTTGCAAAGGATGTCAAAGCGCGTCTCGAGCGCGTGGCCTCAGCAGTATCACGGCAATGAAAATATGTTTGACCTGTGCGTTACGCACACCCTGGATACTGGCTTTCAAGGGTGGTGACAAGCCACGACGAAAGACCAGTTTCGTTACTGACCGAAAAGAGGAGAAAGACGATGAAAGCACAAAAAAACCTGTTGATTGCCGGACTGATGACTGCGGCTATCGCGCTGCCCGTTTATGCAGATAGCGAAGGGACCCATGACCAGCCAGAAAATGGTAATGGCATGATGATGGGCGGCGGCCAGCAAGGGCCAATGCCCATGATGGGTAGAGGTCCGCGTGGTGGTATGCCCATGATGGGGGGAGGCCCTCGTGGGGGCATGCCGATGATGCAGATGATGGAAAGGAAGCAGGCCATGATGCGTCAGCATATGCAGACCGTCGAGCAACGGCTTGGCAATATTGAGGCATTGTTACGTGAACTTGTTGCGCTACAAAAACGTTGAGTTCTAAAGCGAAGGGGCGTCCGGTGCAACTGGTCGCCCCGGATGCATGAACAATCAATCATTAGTGCTGCAAGGAGAAGAAAATGTTGACAGTCAATGAGCTGGCATTGCGGGCCGCAGTGTCGCCACATGTGGTGCGGTACTACCTCAGAATCGGCCTGCTCAAGGCACAACAGCGCAAAGACAATGGCTATCGACTTTTTGACCTGCGTGACGTTGATCGCCTCCGCTTTATTCGTCAGGCAAAGTGCCTCGGGTTTACGTTGAACGAAATCAGTCAGATTCTCACTCGTGCAGCCAATGGCGAGTCGCCTTGCCGTGACGTGCGCGGCATTGTCGAGCACCGGATCAAGGAAAATCGGGTGAAGATCGAAGAGATGCAGGCGCTGCAGCAGCGAATGGAGCAGACGCTGGAGCAGTGGCGGGAAATGTCAGATAGCGATGCCAATAGTGACAGTATTTGTCGTCTGATTGAATCGGTCCAGGAGGGGCGTGTCGTTTCTGTGCCAACCAGCCAAAGGGGAGAGAACAATGTCAACTGAAATCATCGAAAATAAAGAAAAATATCAGCTCAAAGATCCTGTCTGCGGAATGGATGTCAGCGCGGACAGTGAATATCGTGCTCGGCACGAAGACACGGATTATTATTTCTGCAGCG
>CAZQXF010000054.1:0-12145 GCA_964596975.1 uncultured Thiotrichales bacterium
GCGGCAGCAGGTCGCGCTGCACGCCCTCGCGGGAGACATCGGAGCCGCTGGTTTCGCCGCGTTTGGCGACTTTGTCGATTTCGTCGATAAATACGATACCGGTCTGTTCGACGCGTTCGACGGCCTTCTGCTTCAACTCCTCCT
This sequence comes from uncultured Thiotrichales bacterium, assembly GCA_964596975.1. Lineage (GTDB taxonomy): Bacteria > Pseudomonadota > Gammaproteobacteria > UWMA-0217 > UWMA-0217 > JALSHZ01. Next base: position 145 of record CAZQXF010000054.1, read on the forward strand.
CGTTGACCAGCTTGTGCGCCTCTTCTTCGGCGAGCACGACCAGCGCGTCCTTGATCTTCAGCTTGCGCTTCTTGGTTTTGTTGCCGCCGAGGTTTTGAAACATGCTTTGCAGCTGGCTGGCCATGTCTTCCATGCCGGGCGGGGTCATGATCTCGACGCCTAGCGCCGTTGCGGCCACTTCGATTTCGATCTCGCGGTCGTCGAGGTCGCCTTCGCGCAGTTTCTTGCGCAATTTCTGCCGCGTGGCCTGGTCTTTGGGTTCTTCATCGACTTCGGTCATGAAGCCGTTGCTGGCCGGGCGTGGCAGCAGGGCGTCGAGCACCCGTTCTTCGGCGGCCTCTTCGGCGCGATGGCGGTGGCGGATCACCTCCTGCTCGCGGATCATTTTCACCGACGAATCCATCAGATCGCGAATGATCGAGTCGACTTCGCGGCCAACATAGCCTACTTCGGTGAATTTGGTGGCTTCCACCTTGATGAAGGGCGCATTGGCAAGCCGCGCCAGTCGCCGCGCGATTTCAGTTTTGCCGACGCCGGTGGGCCCGATCATCAGAATATTCTTCGGCGTGACTTCCTGGCGCAGGCTCTCATCGAGCTGTTGCCGCCGCCAGCGGTTGCGCAGTGCATTGGCCACGGCGCGTTTGGCGTTCTGCTGGCCGACGATGTGTTTGTCCAGCTCCTGCACGATTTCTCTGGGGGTCATTTCGGACATGGGGAGTTCCTAACCAAGTGTCTCTATGGTCGTGTTGTGGTTCGTGTAGATGCAGATATCGGCGGCGATGTTCAGCGCCTTGTCTACGATCTCGCGGGGCGACAGGTCGGTGTTGTCGAGCAGTGCCCGTGCTGCCGCCTGTGCGTAAGGGCCGCCGGAGCCAATGGCGATCAGGCCGTTCTCCGGCTCGATGACATCGCCATTGCCGGAGATGATCAGCGAAGTGCTGTCGTCGGCCACTGCCAGCAGTGCTTCGAGCCGCCGCAGGGCGCGATCGGTGCGCCAGTCTTTCGCCATCTCGACGGCGGCGCGGGTGAGATTGCCGTTGTGTTCCTGCAATTTGGCCTCGAAGCGCTCGTTGAGCGTAAAGGCATCCGCCGTGCCGCCAGCGAAGCCGGTCAGCACCTTGCCGCCGAGCAGCGTGCGTACCTTGCGGGCGTTGCCTTTCATGATGGTGTCGCCAAGCGTTACCTGACCATCGCCGCCGAGCGCGACCTGATCGTCGCGGCGAACCGAGACGATGGTTGTACCTCTGTATTGTTCCACGATGCGCCGTTTCCTGAATGTCGCAAAAGGGAGGGCTATTCTACACGATCAGCGTTTGCGCTTCGCTCTTGGGTGCGCCTGGTCGTAGGCGCGGGCAAGGTACTGGAAGTCGAGATGGGTGTAGATCTGGGTGGTGCTGATGTTGGCGTGACCGAGTAATTCCTGCACTGCGCGGATGTCGCCGGAGGATTGCAGCAGATGCGTGGCGAAGGCGTGGCGCAGCCGGTGCGGGTGAACATGCTGATCCAGCCCCTGCCGTTTTGCCCAGTGGTCGAGACGGCGCTGGATGCTGCGGTGACTGAGCCGTGAGCCCTTGTTGTTGACGAACAGCGCGGTCTCACCATCCGCCGCGAGCAGTGGGCGCGTTGTCTGCCAGCGCTGGAGCGCCTCGACTGCCTTGCGGCCGACGGGAACGACGCGCTGACGCGAGCCTTTGCCGGTGACGCGCACCAGGGCGCTGGCCAGGTCGAGATCGTCCAGGTTGAGACCGGCGATTTCGGCCAGCCGCAGCCCCGAAGAGTAGAACAGCTCCATCATGGCGAGGTCGCGTGCGGCCAGTGGGGTGTCGGTGGGGATCGCCAGCAGGCGTTCGACTTGTTCGATTTCCAGCGATTTCGGCAGCCGCTTTTCGGCCTTCGGCGCACTGATATCGCGGGCGGGATTGCTGCCCACCTTGCCGTCGCGCAGCAGCAGGCGATACAGCCCGCGTACCGATGACAGCAGCCGTTGTAGGCTCTTGCTGCCGAGTCCGTCGGCGTGTGTCTGGGTGATGAAGTGACGAATTTGCGCCGGTGTGACGCTGGCGAAGTCGTCGATCTGCTGTGTCTTGAGAAAGGCGACGAAGCGTTCCAGATCCCGGCGGTAGCCGGAGATCGTGTGCGGTGAATAGCGTTTTTCGTAGCTGAGGTAGTCGATGAAGCTGGAGAAATCCAGGCTCATTGCGGCTCCGCTGCCGGATGGTTCTGGCGATGCACGATGGCGCGGGTGACCAGTTCGCCAAGCTGCCCGAGAAACAGCGTGCCCATGCCTTGGTGGAAGCGGGCGATGTCGCGGCTGCCAAGGGCGAGAAAGCCGATGGCCTGGGTGGTGTAGAGCGGCACGAAAGCGACGGATTCGACTTCCCCGGCGTGCTCGCCGAACAGGTATTGATTTTGCTCGTCCGCCAGCGAGCCGCAGAAATTACGCTTGGCCTTGATCAGGCTGCCGAACAGGGTTTCGGCATCGTCGCGTGATACCGCGTGTACGCTGTCGGGCGCATCATCGTCGAACAATCCGATCTTGACGAAATCGGCCTTGAAGGCTTCGATCAGCTGGTTGCGGCTCACGGCCAGCACATCGTCGAGCGTGTCGGCTTCGAGCAGGCTGAGCGAAAATTCGTGCAGCTGGGTGGCGAGGTTCTCGTTTTCACGGGCGATCGCAACCAGATCGAGCAACTTCTTCTCCAGCTCCTGATTGCGCTGCCGCAGGCCGGTGATCTGCCGCCGCACCAGCGAAACCGCCCCATCGGGTGCATGCGGAATTTCCAGCGTATCGAGCAGCTCGGCCCGATTGAGAAAGAAGTCGGGATTGTTGCGCAGCCAGGTTTCAATGGTTTCGTCGGTAACGGGGCTGCTGGATGGGGTGGGGCTGGTTGCGTTCATAAGTCGATGGTGCCTTCAAAAACGGTGGTGGCCGGGCCGCTCATCAGCACATGCGCCGCTGACCCTTGCCGCGCAATCATAAGCTGCCCCCCGGGAAGGTCAACTGTCACCGTTGCATCGAGCAGCCCCCAGCGCTGGCCGATGACCACCGCAGCACAAGCGCCGCTGCCGCAGGCCAGGGTTTCTCCGGCACCGCGTTCATACACGCGCAAGCGGATGTGAGTTGGCGAGACGATCTGCATGAACCCGACGTTCACCCGTTCGGGAAAGCGGGGATGCCGCTCCAGTGGCGGGCCCAGCCGCTCCACTGGCGCGGCAGCGATATCGTCCACCTGCAACACCGCATGCGGGTTGCCCATCGACACCGCGCCGATCTCGACCGTCTCGCCATCGACATCGAGCGCATAGCGCGGCGCTTCAGCGTCGGCGATGAAGGGGATGTCGGCGGGTGCGAAGCGTGCTTGCCCCATGTCCACCTGCACCGAACCGTCGTCGAGGATCTTGGGCACGATCACGCCACTGGCCGTCTCCACCGCAAACTCGTCACGGTCGATCAGCCCCTTGTCGCGCACATAGCGGGCAAAGCAGCGCGCGCCGTTGCCACACTGCCCCACCTCCGAACCATCGGCATTGAGAATGCGGTAGCGAAACGCCGCCGTGTCGGATGCCGGTGGCTCCACCAGCAGAATCTGGTCACAGCCGACGCCGTAGCGCCGATCCGCCAGCCGCCGCGCCAGTTCTGGCGTCATCTCCACCGCCTGGTTGATCGCATCGATGACGACGAAATCGTTGCCGATGCCCTGCATTTTGGTGAATTCGAGTCTCATGGGAGCAGTATATCGTCATTGAGCGTCATCATGGGGGTGCGACAATTTGTCACTGTTGCAAACCCGTGCTGATCCATAAGCTACCAGTCGTTGCTAGGGTATTGGTCATTCCGGCAGGACGCCGGAATCCAGTGCCCGGGAAGTTGGGTGGTTCACATCCCTGTGACTGGATCCCCGTGTCGAGCGGGGATGACACAATCACTAACTATTAGTGCCATTCAATCAGCCTGCTACTATCCGCCCATGATCAACAACGATGCGGAAACTGGCGACAAGGCCCGGCGGCGGGTACTCGAAGGGCTGTTCTGGCTGCGGAATGTGGCGGTGGTGGCGCAGTTGGCAGTGCTGGTGCTGGTGGTTGTTGTGTTCGAAATCCAGCTGCAGATACTGCCAATCGTGGTGATCATTGGTGCGCTGTGGGTCTGGAATCTGGTGCTGGGCTGGCGTCTGGGCAGGTCAGCCCGGGTAACGGCGCTGGAGATCGCTGCCAATCTGGCCATCGACATGCTGGCGCTGACGGCGTTGCTGTATTGGTCGGGTGGTTCCACCAACCCGTTCGTGTCGCTGTTTCTGGTGCCGGTGGCGTTGTCGGCAGCGTTTCTGCCGGTGCGCTACATCGTGCTGACGTTGCTGTTGGCGTCGGCGCTCTACACTTGGCTGCTGTGGTATTACGTGCCGCTGGCACCAGTGGGGTCGCGTTTTGGGGGTGATTTCAACCTGCATGTTTGGGGCATGTGGGCGAGTTTTATCCTCAGTGCGGCGATTGCGGCTGTGTTCGTGCACCAGTTGGCGCGTGCTGGCCAGCGTCGCGAAACGGAACTGGCGGAGGCACGTGAAAAGCTGATGCGCAATGAACACATTGTCTCCGCAGGGGCTTTGGCCGCCGGGGTGGCACATGAGATGAACACGCCGCTGGCGACCATTGGCTTGCTGGCGCAGGAGATGCGGGAGCTTGCTGCCGACCGTGCGCAGGTGGAAGCCGATGCGGATGAAATTCTGCGTCAGGTAGCGCATTGCCAGACGCGCCTGCAACGGCTGCAACACAAGGCTGACAGTGCTTCCGGGCAAGCGAGCGGCCAAGCCCTGCAGGAAACGCTGCAAGACTGGGCAGCATTGCGGCCGGATGTTGCAGTAGGTTTCGATCTTCAGCTCGATGACATGCCGGCGTATGCGGAGATGGAGCGGTTTTCGATGGCGCTGGTGAATCTGCTAGACAATGCGGCCGATGCGTCGCTGGACCAGGGTGAGACGGGTGTTCGTGTGCAGGCCCGCTACCGGGCGGGCGAACTGGTCGTGGAGATCGATGATCAGGGTAAGGGGCTGTCAGCCGAGCAGATGAAGCGCGCAGGGCGCGTGGCGTTTTCCTCCAAGGCGCAGGGGCTGGGCTTGGGGCTGGTGCTGTCGCATGCGACGCTGGAGCGTATTGGCGGCAGCCTGACGATGATGAATCTCGAAGGGGGTGGCATGCGCACACGGGTTGTCGTTCCTGTCGTGCTGGAGCGTCATGATGGCTGAGGGGACGATCCTCATCGTCGATGACGACGAAGTTTTCTGCCGAACCTTGCAGCGGGCGTTGGAGCGGCGGGGCTATGCAGCATGCTGCGCCGCAAACGGCGCGCAGGCACTCGCGTTGGCGCAGCAGGAGCAGCCGGGCTATGCCGTGCTGGATCTGCGCCTCGACCGGGAGTCGGGGTTGCAGCTGATCGAACCGCTGTTGCGGCTTCTGCCTGAGTTGCGGATTGTCGTATTGACGGGCTATGCCAGCCTGGCGACCGCAGTGCGGGCGGTCAAGCTGGGAGCCGTGGATTATCTTGCCAAGCCAGTCGATGCCGCGGCGATCCTGCGGGCATTGACCGACTCGGTCACAGATGGCCGGGCTGACGAGCCGGCCGAGCTGGCACCAACGCCGCTGAAGCAGCTGGAGTGGGAGCACCTCCAACGGGTGCTGGCCGAAAACAATGGCAATATCTCGGCGACGGCGCGTCAGCTTGGCATGCACCGTCGCACCTTGCAGCGAAAACTACAAAAACGACCGGACTTGAAACGTGGACTCGACTAAACGCATTGCTCTGATTGCTATCGGCCTTTTTCTCGGCACCGTGGTGGCCGTGCTGGTGGTGTTGCGTGGCGGCAGCCTGTTGGCGCCGGATGAGCCGGCAACGGTGCTGGCGCTGTCCGATTGTGACTTGCAGCAGCGCCCCTGTTCCGTGACCCTGCCGCGGGGCGGTGTGGCCGAGCTGGCGTTGGTGGGCCGACCGGTGAAACCGATGCAGGACTTTACGCTGCGGCTGGCCACCGATGGTATCGAGGTGAAAAAGGTGCTCGTCAGCTTTACTGGCGTCGGCATGAACATGGGGCTGAATCGTTTTGCGCTGAGGCCTGCTGGTGATGAGTGGATGGGCCAGGCCATCTTGCCCATCTGCGTGCGTAACCGCATGGAGTGGGAGGCACGGCTGAGGCTCTCAACGCCACAGGGTGTGTATGAGGCGCCATTTCGTTTTGCAACACAAAAACAGTAACCTGGAGACACAACCATGAATAGCAACAGAATACGCTCGCTGCTGATTGCTGCCGGCCTGCTCCTGACGAACATCTGCGCTGCTGATGTCGAGGTGATCGACCCCTATGTTCGGGCGGTACCGCCCGGCGCACCGGCGACTGCGGCCTTTATGGGCTTGAAGAGCGACAGTGATGACGTGGCGCTGGTCAAGGCATCCAGCGATGTCGCCCGTTCGGTCGAGCTGCACACGCATATCCACGACAACGGCGTGATGCGCATGCGCCCGGTCGACAAGATCGAACTGAAAAAGGGCGAGACGGTCACGCTGCAACCTGGTGGGCTGCATGTAATGCTGATCGGTTTGACCCGACCGGTGAAGCCTGGTGACAGCGTCGCTATCGAGCTTTTGTTCAGCGATGGCACCAGGCAGCAGATCAGCGCGCCGGTGCGCAAGATCAAGATGAACATGAAGCATGGTGGCCATATGCCAGCCAGGCAGTAGGACGATATCGTCATGTCCCGACTGAAGCTGATCCTGCTCCTCGCCATTCCGGTCCTCGCTGGCCTTGGCGTCGGCCTGTGGCTCGATCGAACCATGGCGCCAGTCACCGAACCGGAGGTCACCGTTGGCGGTGACTTCACGCTCCAGTCTGCGGACGGTCCGGTGTCGCTGAAAGACTTCCGTGGCAAGGTCGGGATGATCTATTTCGGCTACACCTCCTGTCCGGACATCTGCCCGACTTCGCTGACGACGATGGCATCGGCGATGAAACTGCTGTCACCGCAGGAACGGGCTCAGGTGTACGGGATTTTCATCAGCGTCGATCCGGCACGTGACACCCCGGCCAACATGAAGGAATACGCCGCTTATTTTCACCCGAGCTTTGTTGGTGTCACTGGCACGCCACAGCAGATCGCTGATATTGCGGCGAAGTATGGCGTGTACTACAAGAAAGCCGAGGTCGAGGGGGCGATGGGGTATGCCGTCGATCATTCGTCAACGATCTATATCGTCGATCAGCGTGGCAAAGTGGTGGATCAGATCATCCACGGCGCCAGCCCCGAGTCGATCGCGGCATCAATCCGTAAGCTGCTGTGATCCTGTTTTGACGCGCATTTCTTTCCCTGCGGCGCAATGCCGTGGATTGTTTGCCATACTCTTTGGTATCACGCAAAGCACGAGGGTAATGGCATGAACAACTCGGGAACAGCCGCCAGCGACGCTGCGAACCCGCCGCTGAAATGGTCTTGGAAGCTCGTTCGCGTGGCTGGCATCGATGTCTATGTCCATGCCACCTTCGTGATCTTGATCGTTTGGTTGGCACTCAGCTACTGGGCCACGGCGGGTCTGCCAGCGGTGATCTCCGGGGTTGGTTTCATTCTGCTGCTGTTTGGCTGCGTCGTACTGCACGAATTCGGACATGCATTGACGGCGCGTCGCTACGGTATCCGCACCCGGCATATCACGCTGTTGCCAATCGGTGGTGTGGCCGATCTGGAAAAGATGCCGGATGACCCGCACCAGGAAATCCTCGTTGCCCTGGCCGGCCCGGCAGTCAATCTGGTGATTGCGGCCCTGCTCTGGTCGTGGCTGGCGATGACCGGGGCGCTGATCCCGGGCGAGACGTTCAGTGTCACCAGCGGGCCGTTACTGCAACAGCTGGTCGTGTTGAACATCATTCTCGCCGTATTCAACCTGTTACCGGCTTTTCCGATGGATGGTGGCCGTGTACTGCGTGCTGCGCTGGCAATGCGCATGGGCCGGGTGCAGGCAACCCAGACGGCCGCGAAGATTGGCCAGGGGCTGGCGCTGTGGCTGGGGCTGATCGGCTTGTTGTACAACCCGTTTCTGATCTTTATTGCGCTGTTCGTCTGGATTGGCGCCGCGGCCGAAGCCGAAATGGAAACTGTCCGCTCCAGCCTTGATCACGTCACCACCGGTGAGGCGATGCTGACCGAGTTCCACAGTTTGTCGCCGCAGGACTCACTGGCGCGGGTCATCGAGTTGACGCTGGAAGGCAGCCAGAAGGATTTTCCGGTCATGGCCAATGAAGAGATGGTTGGCGTACTGACACAGGATGATCTGCTGCGCGGGCTCCAGGCCGACGGTGAGCATGGCCGGGTTGCCGACTGGATGCGGCGGGATGTGCAGACCGCAGATATCGCTGAGCCGCTCAATGGTGTGCTGGAACGGCTGCGTGAAAGCCGCAGTCCGCTGCTGGCGGTACTGCAGGATGGCCGTGTCGCTGGTGTCATCAATCTGGACAACATCATGGAGCTGATCCGCATTCAGACCATGCTCGAAGCGCGCCACGAGGCACGGCGCAGCTTCGGTGCCTAAACACCCCGTCGTTCCCGCTACGGCATCGTGAATTGCATACATAAAAAGGTCGGGAGAATTTTTCCCCCGACAAGTGAGCAAGCGTTGTTGATCAATAGGCGAATGTCACTCTGATCTTCAGTGGGACGATGCTGCCGTCTTCGAGTTTCAATGTGCCATTGACGGGGCCGGCGTGCGGAAATTCGAAACCACGGGCAACGAACTGGCCATTTTGGCGTACCACGGGCACCGTGCTATTTCCTATTGTTACCGACACGGCATTGGCCGGGTAGCTGTTGCTGTCCCCGAGCAGCACATAGTCGCGTGGTGTCACTGGCTGGTTGGGTGGGGTAATGCGGGGCATCCGGTCACCAAAGCCAACAACGTTTCTCGGCGCATGAACGACGACGCCTGGCTGGGTGGCATTGAGTGCTTCGAAGTTGGTAGCAGTGATGCCGATTTCTTCATCGGCGATCTGACTGCTCTGATCGATGAACAGATTCCGCGGAATACCGGTAGCAGGGTCCCAGTCGACATCGATGTGTTCGGCATTTTGCTGAATGGCATTATCGATCAGGTCGAACAGATCTGGCACTGTCATGCGGTTGTAGTTGAAGAGATCGGGGAGTGTCTCGCCCGTGTCGGCCCAGGTCGCGTTCACAACCTGGCCATTGCGCACTTCGATATCGACCGGCCGGTTGCCATCGGCAGGGCCGAACTGGCTACGTTGGAGGCGGAAGCGGTAGTCGTCGATGCCGAGTGATTCCCACTGGCTTCGGTGGCTAGCGAGCTGGCTGGCGATGTCGTCATTGCCCCCGGCGTTGATGAAAGCCACGTCGGCTGGCGTCAGCACCTTGCGCTGCAGCTCGCCGCCGGTAATGCCGCCGTAGATGATCGCGATATCACCGGCGCTGAGTTGACCGGTGCCATCCCGGTCGACGACCTTCGTGCCGCTGACGGGAGTCTGTCCCGGCACAAAACCGAATAAGCGAATGATTTGATCCCGTTGCTGCGTATTCAGTGGCAGCGGCGGCGCTGTGACCGGTGACAGCCTTTGCCGCAGCTGGTCGACTGTCAACGCCTCGTCTGCGAAGCGAAAATGCTCGATGTTGCGGGCTTGTAGTCGATTGCCGCGCAGCGGGTCGATGAACTCGAACTGCTCGGGTCGACCGAAGGGGTAGGGCGCGAGGATCGCTGGACTATGCCGAATCAGATAGTCGTTGTAACGGCCTGGCAGCGCGAGCCTGTCTTCGCCGTCTCCGCCATCGGCAAGGTCCTGACCGATGCCATCGAAGAGAAGATCGTTCCCGGCGCCGGCCTGCATATAGTCGTTGCCGATGCCGCCGTAGAGGTGATCATTGCCCGCACCGCCGGCGAGGAAGTCGTTGCCTGCTCGGCCTGCCAGCAGGTCGTCGCCGCCGCGACCATCCAGCCGATCGTTGCCGTAACCTCCGATCAGCTGATCATTGCCATCGCTGCCCTGGCGGTTGATGGGTGGAACGCCATAGAGTTGGGCGAGCAGTCTTTGCAACAGTACCAGCAGATAAGGGTTGAACGCCGGCCGGTTGAACCCCGGATAATGCCGACTGGCGCGCCGTTGCCCAGTCTCCGGCCTGGTTTGGCCAGCGTAGGCAGTCTGAGTGGTGGATAGCATGGGGCGAATATTCGCTTGCAGACGGAAATCGGGCATCGGCAGGTTACCTCCTTGGCTGTGATCGTGCATCGCACTGGACGCTGTTGACTGCACTCAAATGTAGCGCTGTCGAGGTGGAGTGGGCAATCGGTCAGCGGGTGTAGTACAAAAGTAGGAAGTCGATACCTGGTGTTCGCTTATGGCGCGTATCTTCCGGTGGCTGATACACATTGTTTCATGGTATCTTTGCTCGCCACACGACCTTTCAACAACACTGACATAGGAGTTCTCCATGACAGACGTAGCTGCAACTCTGGATGCCCGTGGTCTCAACTGCCCACTGCCAATCCTCAAAGCAAAGAAGGAAATCAACAAGATCGGTTCCGGTGAGGTACTGAAGATCATTGCCACCGATCCTGGTTCGGTAAAGGATTTCGAAGCCTTCACCAAGCAGACCGGCCATGATTTGCTTGAATCATCCGAGAGTGGTGGAGAGTTCACCTTCCTGATCAAGAAGTCGTAAGCCGACTTTTTGCAAGGCAATAAAAAAGGGGCCGTCTGGCCCCTTTTTTATTGCCTGTATTGTTTCTCGATGCGGCTACTGAGGTAGCAGTTTCTCCCCAGCCACCAGCTGTTCGATGGTTTCGCGTTCGCGAATGACATGCACTTGATCACCGTCCACCATCAGTTCGACCGCGCGTGGGCGGGTGTTGTACTGGGAACTCATCGAAAAGCCATAGGCACCGGCCGAGCGCATCGCCAGCAGGTCGCCGGCTTGCAGTGACAGCTCGCGTCCCTTGCCGAGAAAATCCCCGGTTTCACAAATGGGGCCAACGATGTCGTAGCTGGCCGTGACCCCCTGGCGGTTGGCGTCGACCGGCACGATCTCCTGCCATGCCTGGTACAGCGCCGGGCGCATGTTGTCGTTCATGGCCGCGTCAACGATGGCGAAATGGTGTTCGCCGTTGTCTTTCAGGTATTCCACGCGGGTCAGCAGAATGCCGGCATTGCCCATGATGGCGCGTCCCGGTTCGAGAATGATTTCGTAGTCGGTGTCGCGCAGTTTTGCCAGCACGGCATCGGCGTAGTCGGCGGGGAGCGGTGGTTCCTCGTCGCGATAGGGGATGCCAAGACCGCCGCCGAGGTCGAGATGCTTTATCGCGATGCCGCTGTCCCGTAGCCTTTCCGCCAGCAGCAGGACGCGGTCGAGCGCGGCAAGAAATGGTGGCAATTCGGTCAACTGTGAGCCGATATGGCAGTCGATGCCGACCGGGACAATGTTGGGTAGCTCCGCTGCGCGGGCGTAGACGGCTTCGGCGCGGGCGATGTCGATGCCAAACTTGTTCTCCTTCAGGCCGGTGGAGATGTAGGGGTGGGTTTTCGCATCGACATCGGGGTTGACGCGCAGCGACACCGGCGCGGTTTTTCCCATCTCCCCGGCGACGGCATTGAGCCGTTCCAGCTCCGCTGCGGATTCGACATTGAAGCAGTGGATGCCGACCTCCAGCGCCCGCTGCATTTCGTCTACCCGTTTGCCGACGCCGGAGAAGACGACCTTGGCCGGCTCGCCACCAGCGAGCAGGACGCGCTCCAGCTCACCCACCGATACGATGTCGAACCCCGATCCCAAGCGCGCCATCAGGTTGAGAATGGCGAGGTTGGAATTGGCCTTGACGGCGTAGCAGATGAGGTGGGGATGATCGCGCAGTGCATCGTCGAACGCGTGCCAGTGCCGCTCGATGGTGGCGCGTGAGTAGACGTAAGCGGGCGTGCCCCAGGTATCGGCGATATCGGCCAGAGCACAATCTTCGGCATGGAGCTGG
>CAZQXF010000055.1:0-11951 GCA_964596975.1 uncultured Thiotrichales bacterium
GCTTCCGCCTTGATTTGACGCAAAACGGGGGCAATCTGAGCAGTTACGGGCCTGTACTGAGTAGTTACACGGAACAAAAACATGGCCGACCTCAACGAAAAAATCGACCTGTGGCAGCAGCAAAACTGTAGCATCACGCCTCGCCTCGACGCGGCGATCAAACGGATGCTGGACGCATCAAAACTGGCATCGGTTCCGGCCAGAGTCACGGTTTTCCGGCCACAAGACCGCTGCGAAAACTACCTGCTCGTCACTGCAGGTAAAGTGAAGGTATCGCTGTTGACCCCCAGTGGTCATGAACTGCTGCTGTATCGCGTCGAACCCGGCGAATCCTGTGTGCTGACGACCACTTGCCTGATGGCATCCAAACCCTACCCCGCCGAGGGGGTCACCGAAACAGAAGTCACGGCGCTGATGATTCCGAAAACTGCCTTCGACCAGGCGCTGGCAGAATCGGACAGTTTTCGGCAAATCGTCTTCGACCACCTCAGCCATCGCTTTGCCGACATCATTGCCCGTATCGAGACCGTCAAGTTCTCCGATCTCGACACCCGGCTGGCCGACCAGCTACTGCGGCAAATGAGTCCTGAACATATCGTGGCGGCGACGCATCAGGCACTCGCCGCCGAAATCGGCACCTCGCGCGAGGTAGTGTCACGGCATCTCAAGGAACTGGAACACCGCGGCATGATCCGCCTCGGGCGCGGACGGATCAATGTTGTAGATGTGGCGGCGCTGCGGGGAATTGCTGTACAGCAATAACACAGTAGCTTGCTGTGTTGGGCACACGGCGCGCCCAACAACCCGGAAGATTGCAGGATTACAGATTCGACTCGGTCCAGCGGACAATATCAGCCTCACCCATGGCACCCGGCTGCACGGCAACCTGCTGGCCATTTTCGAACAGCATCAACGTCGGGATGCTGCGAATGCCGAACTGTCCGGCAATCACTTGTTCATCCTCAGTGTTGAGCTTGGCCAGTCGAACCCGAGGTTCGAGCCGGGCGGCGGCGGCGCTGAATGCCGGCGCCATCATTTTGCAGGGGCCACACCACGGCGCCCAGAAATCGATCAACAATGGAATGTCATTGCGTGTCAGATGCTTCTGGAAATTGGCGCTGGTCAGCTCCACCGGGTGACCGGTAAACAGCGGCTGGTGGCATTTGCCACATTTTGGATTGTCATGCAGGCGCTCAGCTGCAACGCGGTTGACGGCGTTGCAATGCGGGCAGACGATGTTCAGTGGATTGCTCATTCTTGTTTTCCCCGAAGAATACTCGTTGAATGCGTTTAATAAGCTTAATCATGGACGCAACCCCCGCCTTTTCAAGTGGCATGGAAAAATTTGAACCCCATCCCCTTGAAAAATTTTCGCCCAATCATCACTTATTGCCTCAAGAAAGGCCGTTACGGCCCCATGAATGACAATGGTTAGTGACTGGAGGCAACCATGATTTCCAATATGATTCGTTTTCCCTCATCCCTGTTCGATGACCTGGATGAGATGTTTTTCAATTTTCCGGCCGGGGTATCCCGTGTCCGGCGTGAGCGTGGCTATCCCCCCATCAACATGGGCGTCACAGACCGCAGCGTCGAGATCTATGTCTTTCTACCGGGCATGAAGCTGGAAGATATCGATGTATCGCTGGAAAAAAACCTGCTCAGCATTTCCGGCAAGCGTGAGCGCGAAGAGATCGAAGGCGAAGAGTCGACCATCTATCGCGAAGAGCGTTTCAAAGGCAGCTTCAAGCGTGTTGTCACACTGCCCGACGACGTTGACCCGGAAAAGACCGAAGCGGTCTACAAGGACGGCGTGTTACACATCAGCGTTGCCAAGCGCAGTGAAGCACAACCTCGGAAGATCACCATCAAGGCCTAGTGGAGGAAATGACCATGAGCGAACAAACCAATATTCAGACAACCCAGCAACAAATGCCTGCGGGCGCGCAGTCTGGTGATGCAATGCCACTGGAGCTGTCACCTGCCGTCGATATTATCGAGAACAAGGATGGCGTAACGCTGCTGGTGGATCTTCCCGGTGTCAACAAAGACAGCCTGGATATCGACGTCGACAAGAACGTGCTGACGATCAAGGGCACCATCAATCTGCACACCGACGAAAAGCTGAACGCTACTTATATGGATGTTCACGCCGGCACCTTTACCCGCCAGTTCACGCTCGGCAGCGAACTGGATGCCAGCGCCATCGACGCCAGCCTGAAAGATGGCTTGCTCAAGCTGGTGGTGCCGCGTTCCGAACAGCACAAGCCGAAGAAGATCGAAATCAAGGCAGGGTAGCGGAGATTCTCAACCCTCTCCCCTCGCGGGGAGAGGGTTTCTATTTGGCTGCAACATCCCGATAGGCTATTTCGGCCTCATCAAGCATTTTCTTCATTGATCCCATCGCTTTTTCCACGACATCACGCTCACCACGCAACCCAAGATCAACGCTGGTCCGATCATGGGTGTTGGGAAGGCTCGACAATCTGAGTTGCGGGAATTTCTCCAGAATCTCTTCCTCGATAGTGATCAACCGACTTTCCGGCGCTTCGGCAATAATGCGCATTTCCACTTCCGGCTCACGAAAATATGCCGAGTAATAATGATCGAGGACCCATTCGATCATTGGATGCGACATATTCGGAAAACCCGGCACGAAGTGGTGGTTGTTGATGCTGAAACCGGCAATACGATTGACCGGGTTGGGGATCAGCGTTGCGCCTTGCGGAAATTCGGCCATGCGTACCTTGTGGGGGTAGACATCGTCGCCGAATTTTTCCCGCAGTATTTCCATCGCTTCAGGATGCGCCTCGATTTCCAGACCAAAGGCTTCAGCCGCACACTGGCGGGTAATGTCGTCCGGCGTACCGCCAATGCCACCGAACGAAAAAACCGCCGCGCCACTGGACAGGGTTTCACGATAGGTCTGCACCAACAGGTCATGGTCGTCGCCAACAATTCTCGCCCAGCTCAACTCGAGCCCCCGTTTTTTCAGCGCCTCGACGACAAATGCGAAGTGGGTGTCACGTCTTTTGCCGGAGAGTATTTCGTCACCGACGACGACCATCCCGAATTTCACAACTCCGCCCCCTGTGCCTGCGCTCGCTGCAGTGATACTTTCGCTTCAGCCTTGGCGGAGGTCAGATCGTAGTCTTCTGCCACTTCTTTCCAGCCCTGCATGTGCCATTCAACAAGCTTGGCCATCATGTCGATATGCGGTTCAGTGGCATTGAGCGCGGGAATATAGGTGAACGATTCCCCACCGGCGTCGATAAAACCTTCGCGGTTGGTCTCCGCGATCTCCTCCAGCGTCTCCAGGCAATCGGCAGAAAACCCGGGACTGAATACCTCAATATGCTTGTAGCCCTCTTTGGGCATCGCTTTCAACGTTTTGTCGAGATAGGGCTTGAGCCACTCCTCCCGTCCGAAACGGGACTGAAACGCAAGCCGCCATTCGCCATCGGCCAGCCCCAACCGCTCTACCAGCAGCCGCGCCGTCTTCTGGCACTGGCAGTGATAGGGATCACCGCTCAACAGAAAACGCTTCGGCACCCCATGGAACGACAACACCAGATGGGCCGCGCGGCCATGGTGCTCCCAGTGACGCTCGATGTGGGCCGCCATCGCCTCGATATAGTCGGGGTCGTCGTGATAACTGGAGATGAAGCGCAACTCAGGCACCCAGCGCCATTGCCGCAGCACGTCGCTGACGGCATCGAATACGGACCCGGTGGTGCTGCCGGAGTACTGAGGATAGAGTGGCAACACCAGCAGGCGCTGTACGCCGGCATTGCGCAACGACTCCAGCGCATCGGCGATTGACGGATTGCCATAGCGCATGCCCAATTCCACTTCGATCCGCCCCGGATAGCGCGATGCCAACAATGCACGCAACCGCTTCTCCTGATGTCGCGAATGCACCAGCAGTGGTGAGCCTTCGTCCATCCAGATCGTCTTGTAGAGCGCAGCACTCTTCTTCGGCCGGACATTCAGCACCACCAGGTTGAGAATCAGCCACCACAGCGGTTGCGGAATTTCTACCACCCGCGGATCGCTGAGAAACTCCTTCAGATATTGCCGCACCGATGCCGGCGTTGGCTCCTCCGGCGACCCCAGATTGACCAGCAAGACTCCAGCCTTGGGCACCAGATCGTGGCGAAAATTGGCGATTCCCTGATATCGGGACATGCAAAGCTCCTTGAGGGCGTAAGACGCCGCCACTTTACACCGAAAGCGGATCGCAGAGAATCCGGCCCCACCGCACAGCACACCCTGACTATCCCTGAGACGAAGCAGGAGAATGGACACCTCCCCGCCCTTCCCCGGTATACTCCGCGCCATGAAAATTCCCTTCTTCTCCCGCAAACCTTCCCATCACCTGGCCATCAGCATCAATAACCAGGATGCTCGCAGCCTGCTGTTCGACCGTAAGGGCCGGATTGCCGGCAGCAGCAGCAAAGCGATTCCCAGTAGCAGCGGCCCACAAGGCTGGATAGAACAGAACCCCGCCGATATCCTCGCAGCCGTCCGCGACACGCTGCGTGCAGCGGAGGTCAGCGCCAAGCCGGCAGTCGCTGCGGCGCTGATGATCGAACCGGATGCGATTCTCTGCTGGGACAAGCAAACCGGCGAAGCCTTGAGTCCAGCCTTCAGCAGCACCGCTGCCGAAACACCCAAAGAGCAACGCGATATCGCGGACGGCATCCGTCGGCGCACGGGTCGCATGCCCACCGGCCGCTGTGGTGCCATTCGCATGCAATGGTGCGTTGAAAACCTCGATGCGGTAAAAGAGGCAGCCGACCGGGGCACACTGGTCACCAGCCCGCTGGTTTCCTGGCTGCTGTTTCACCTCATCGAGGGAGAACCGCGGATAATTTGTGATTCCGCCAATGCCCGTGAAACCCTGCTGTTCGACCCGAAATCACGCGACTGGAACACGGACATGGTGGGGCTGTTCGACCTTGAGCGAAGCTATCTGCCGACCTGTGTGCCGACAATGGTGAATTTCGGCGTGCTGAAGGACAACGGCGTTCCGCTGTATCTCGTCACCAGTAAACGCTCCGCATCCATGCTCGCAGGCAATGCCGTGCCCGATACCACCACTGCGTTCATCGAGCTGGACGATGAAGCCACCCTGCTGACCGCATTGCCGGAAGACGGCGCGGTGCCCGAACATTTTCTGGATATGATCGTGCTCGATGACAACAAGGATGTGGTTGGCGGCACCGAGGGAAAAATCCACGGTGCTGGCGCGGCACTGGCATGGCAACTCGCCAAGACCGGTCGGGCTGACGATATCGACAAGATCGGCGAATGGATGACGCAGGTCAGCAACGCCCCCGTCTTTCTCAACGGCATTGGCGAGCTTGCTTCACCCTGGTGGCGGCACGACTTCCCCACCGAGTTCGTCGGCGACGGCGACAGCCGCGAGCAGACCGTGGCAGTGGCGGAAAGCCTGCTGTTCATGCTCAAGGAAAACCTCGATTCGATGGCCCTGGTCAGTGGCTACATCAACCAGATGGTGGTACGCGGCGAGCTGGCCAGAATCGATGGTTTCTGCCAACGTCTGGCCGACCTTACCGGCAGCCCGGTGTGGCGTTACCCGGACGATAACAACATCGCTCGCGGCGCGGCCTGGCTGGTCGCCGACCAACCCGAACAGTGGCAGGCAGACGAACCGACAGTATTTACACCGACCAGGGACAGCGAACTTACCGACCGCTTCTGGCGCTGGCAGGCGCAGATGTTCCAGCGCTTGAAGCAGTACGCAGACATCGACTGAACTTCTGTCCGAAACCCCGGATGATCCATCTGACACCACTTGCAGCGTGCGGCGGCGTCATTTAGCTTGGCGACACCTCCAATATCGGAATCGCTGACATGCTCTGGATCATTCTGCTTGCCGCAATCCTCGTCGTTGCGCTCTACGGCATCAGCCTCTACAACGCACTGGTGCGACTCAAGCACAACGTGAGCAAAGCCTGGTCGAATATCGACGTGCTACTGAAACAGCGTCACGACGAGTTGCCAAAGCTGGTGGAGGTCTGCCGCCAATACATGGGCTTCGAGAGCGATGCGCTGGAGCGGGTGATCCAGGCGCGCGGCCGTGTTCAGAGCGCGCGCAGCAGTGGCGACATTCCATCGCTGGGCGCGGCCGAAGGGGCGTTGCGCATGGGCCTGGCAAGCCTGTTCGCCGTTGCCGAGGCCTACCCTGACCTCAAGGCCGATAACGGCTTTCAGCATCTGCGCACGCGCATCTCGACGTTAGAAAACGAGATTGCCGACCGGCGCGAGTTCTACAACGAGACAGTCAACCAGAAGAACATCCAGATCGAGCAGTTTCCGGATATCCTGATCGCGCGTCTGTTTGGCTTCAAACCGGCCACGATGCTGTCATTCTCGGCCGAAGAAACGAAAGACCCGGATTTGAAGGCCCTGTTCTCCTGATCCCGGCATTCAGGGCCGATGCGCACATTCGTCCACTCGCTTCCGCCTGAGCTACAGGCCGCCACCCTGGTGTTGCTGGGGCTGGCCGGCGCTTTTGGGCTCTACCAAACATGGCGGCTCCTCGACAACATCGCCTGGATTCGCGCCGCAGCCACGGCTCGGGCGCGCAGCGCCAGCCAGGGCTATGTCGAGCTGTCCGGTCAGGCACAATCCATTCCGGGACCACCGATCATCGCGCCGCTGTCACGCCGCGACTGCCTTTGGTATGAATTCGTCACCTCAGGTTTTGCCCGTGATGTGTTCTCGCTGATACCGCGGGAGCATGGCTGCAGTGACTCGATCTTTCATCTGGAAGACCGCTCAGGCCGCTGCATCATCGACCCCGACGGCGCACAAGTCTTTGCCGAACATCGCGAAACCTGGTTTGGCGATACCCAGCGCCCGGAAATGCGCTCTTTCGGCTGGAAGCTGGAGTGGATGGGCTGGCTGCACCGGCGCATGCAATACCGCGAACAACGCATCGAGGCGGGCGACCGGCTCTATGTGCTCGGCGAATTCGAATCCCTGCACGAGGACAACCACAATACTCTGACCAGCGAAACATCGGTCATCCTCGCGGCATGGAAAACCGACCCCATGCGCATGCGCCAAATCGACACCAACGGCGACGGCCATATCGACGCCGACGAGTGGGAGGCCGCACGCGAGGAAGCACTGAATCGTGCCGCCTTGAAACTCCATGCCGAAGGCGAGTTACAGCCTCTGCACATTCTGCGAAAACCGAAAAATCCGCGCCAGCCATTCATCATCGCCGCCTTCACCGAAGACGAGCTGCTGCGCCGGCTCGGCTGGCGTGTCGTGTTCCACGCCCTGCTGTTCATCGGCGCGGTTGCCGCCGTCGTCCTGCTGACAGCTTCAGCCACCATCTGACTGGTCCAACGCAAGCTATTCAAGTCAGGTATTTGGACTGACTCTCCTGCGCCCGCTTACGACAAGATCTGCTATCATTGCGCGCTCTCGCTTTAACCCCCCGGTCGCCGCCTCGCCGGTGCCGGAAACAACATCTGGAGATTGCGATGCCCTTGACTGTGGCAGTGCCAAAAGAAACAGCCGCTGGTGAACGCCGAGTGGCGATGGAGCCTTCCGTCGCCAAGAAACTGGACAAGCTCGGCGTCAAGGTTCTGATTGAAAATGGCGCCGGTGATGAAGCCGGTTTTCGCGCGGAAGACTTCGCTCCTGCCGAGGTCGTCGACAAAGCAGCACTGAACGATGCCGACGTTGTGCTGCGGGTGCAGATTCCGACTGCAGAAGACATCGACGCCATGAAGGAAGGTACGGTGTTGATCGGTACGCTGACGCCGTTCCGCAATCCTGAGCTGATCGCCAAGCTGCGCGACAAGCAGATCACCAGCTTCGCGATGGAGCTGATCCCGCGCATCTCCCGCGCACAATCGATGGACGTGTTGTCATCACAGGCGGCGGTCGCCGGCTACAAGGCGGCGATCATGGGTGCTGACCTTGCCTGCCGCTTCTTTCCGATGCTGACCACCGCTGCCGGTACGATCCGGCCGTCGAAGGTTGTGGTCATCGGTGCCGGTGTCGCCGGTTTGCAGGCCATTGCCACCGCGAAGCGTCTCGGCGCCATGGTCGAAGGCTACGATGTGCGCTCCGCGACCAAGGAGCAGGTCGAGTCGCTGGGCGCCAAGTTTATCGAACTGTCGATCAAGGCCGAAGGTGAAGGGGGCTATGCCCGCGAGCTGACGCCGGAAGAACAAAAGCAGCAACAAGAAGAGCTGGCCGACTATATCGCCCAGGCCGATGTGCTGATTACCACGGCTGCCGTACCTGGCCGTCCGGCGCCAAAGATCATTCCCACGGCCACCGTCGAGAAAATGAAGTCCGGCGCGGTCATCATCGATCTTGCTGCCGAGGGCGGTGGCAACACCGAGCTGACCCAGCCCGGCGAGACCATCAAACACGGCGATGTCGTCATTCACGGCCCGCTGAATGTACCGAGCCAGGTGCCGCTGCACGCCAGTGAAATGTACGCCAAGAATCTGTTCAACTTTCTGTCGCCCATGATCGCCGATGGCGAACTGCAATTCGACTGGGAAGACGAGATCATCGCCGGGGCCTTGCTGACCCGTGACGGCGAGATCGTCAACGAACAGGTCAAAGAAGCTACCGGAGGCTGACCACCATGATCGAAGGATTTGTTGCGTTATACATTTTCATGCTCGCGGCCTTCACCGGCTACGAGGTGATCTCCAAGGTGCCTGTGATTCTGCATACGCCGTTGATGTCGGGGTCGAACTTCGTCCACGGCATCGTACTGGTCGGCGCGATGATCGCCCTGGGTCATGCCGACACCGGCCTGGAAATGCTGATCGGCTTCTTCGCCGTACTGCTCGCCGCCGGCAACGCTGTCGGTGGCTATGTGGTGACGGAGCGCATGCTGGAAATGTTCAAGACCAGCGACAAGAAGGGGAACAAGTAAATGGACTGGTTTATTCAGGCATCCTATTTCAGCGCGGCCGTTCTCTTCATCTATGGTCTGAAGCAGATGTCGTCGCCGGTCACGGCGCGCAAAGGCATTATCTGGGCTGGCATCGGCATGGTGCTGGCGACGCTGGTCACTTTCTTTCATGCGCAGATTCACGCCAACTATGTGCTGATGATCCTCGCTATCGCCATCGGTGGTGGCGCGGCCTGGTGGTCCGGCAAGCGGGTGGCGATGACCGACATGCCGCAGATGATCGCCCTGTATAACGGCATGGGCGGCGGCGCGGCCGCCGCCATCGCCGCCATCGAGCTGGTCAAGGGCGAGCCGATGACCAATACGGTGACAATTCTGGCCGTACTTGGCGCGCTGATCGGCACCATTGCTTTCTCCGGTTCGGCCATCGCCTTCGGTAAATTGCAGGGGCTGATTCGCAAAGCCACCCGCTTCCCCAATCAACAGCTGATCAACCTGGGCATGTTCGTCGCCACCGTGCTGATCGGGCTGCTGATCATCAAGGTCGGCCATGAGATCTCCGGCTTCTGGCTGTTTCTGTTCTTCGCCCTGGCATTGGCGGTTGGCGTGATGATGACGCTGCCAATCGGCGGCGCCGACATGCCGGTGGTGATTTCACTGTTCAACGCATTGACTGGCCTCGCGGTCGGTTTCGAGGGCTACGTGCTGCAAAATCCGGCGATGATGATCGCCGGTATCGTGGTCGGCTCCGCCGGTACGCTGCTGACACAGCTGATGGCCAAGGCGATGAACCGGCCGATCTCGAACGTGCTGTTCAGCAACTTCGGTGACACCGGCGGCGGTGAAGGCGCAGAAGTCACTGGCTCGATGAAAGCCATCGAAGCCACCGACGCCGGCGTGATGATGGCGTTTGCCGACAAGGTGATCATCGTGCCTGGCTATGGCATGGCCGTAGCCCAGGCCCAGCACAAGGTATGGGAGCTGACCCAACTGCTGATGGATCGTGGCGTCACCGTCAAGTTCGCCATCCATCCAGTTGCAGGACGCATGCCGGGTCACATGAACGTGCTGCTGGCCGAGGCGGGCGTGCCTTACGACCTGATCTACGATCTGGACGAAATCAACAGCGAATTCCCCACCGCCGATGTGGCGCTGGTGATCGGCGCCAACGACGTCGTGAACCCGGCGGCGCGTAACGATCCCAACAGTCCGATCTACGGCATGCCAATTCTGGACGCCGACAAGGCCAAGAATGTCATCGTCATCAAACGTGGTCAGGGCGCGGGTTTCTCTGGCATCGAGAACCACCTGTTCTTCGCCGACAACACGCGCATGCTGTATGGCGACGGTCAGGCAATGGTCGGTGAGCTGATCGCTTCCATCAAGGAGCTTTGAGCACACCAAACAATGCCGCAAAAAGCCCGGTTGAGCCGGGCTTTTTTGTGCCTGCGTTCCGTGATCTGCGGCAGGAATTTCGACCCGGTTTCGGCTACACTGATCCGCTCCACACTGGATACAGCCCTTTCATCGATGAAACACGCGCTACGCTATTGCACACTTGTTCTGACCATCGGCCTGCTAGGCGCGGCTTCGATCGCCACGGCTGCCACTGAGCAGAAGGCTGACACGGAGGATCAAACCGATTCACTGGAAACCATCTATGTCACCGATGTGCTCCACCTCAAACTGTTCGAGGAACCAGGGGGCAAGGGTGCCACGCTGAAGACCCTCAGTAGCGGAAATGCACTGCGCCTGCTGGAAACGAAGGGACGCTATCATAAGGTTGAAACCGTCGATGGCGTGGTCGGCTGGGTAAAGAAATTCTACACCGTGTCTGAACCACCAGCCGCCGTCGCACTGCCTGAAATCCAGAAACTGCTGGAGGAGCGGGATGCCGAAGTGGAGCGCCTGAAACAAAAACTGGAAGAAAAGGCGGTTGGTGCGGGCCTGCGCGCAGACTACGAGGACAAACTGATCCAGCTCAATGCGGAAAATGTGGAGTTGCTGAACGAGAAAGAGCGGCTACGCAAGAAACTCGATCAGCTGGAACTCGAAAGACTACACAACGGCGCTGACAGCGCCGAGAATACAGGGTCAGCGTTACCCCGCTCCCTTCATCCCGCAATGATCGCCGCCATCACCGGCTTTGCCGGTCTCCTGCTCGGCACACTCTTCGGCTATCGCCTCTACGCCAACCGCCTGAAGAAGCGCTTCTACGGTCGAAAGTTATAGCCAGTCGGTCTGGCCCGGTAACAACGCACCTCAATTTGCTGACTACCCGGAAGTGTGATTTCATGTAACAAACAACAATCACCTTGGCTCTATAATTCTGCGGCAACGACTCAATGCACAACCACAGAACGAATATCGGAGCAAAGGATATGCCTGATAAGAAACAGACCGGGAATGTCACCTGCCCGCGATGCGGCACCCTGCTGACCACAGCGGACAGGATATCGAAATCCACGCTCCAGCTGCTGTTCGCACCGCACAGCAGACGTTATCACTGCGACAGCTGTGGCCTGAAGTTCAAGGTCTCGCCACCATCGGCACAGGCGACTTCCGAACCGGTACCTGACTACGAACTGCCACCATTGCGGGTCGATGCCCTCGCTGATATCAGCGTCGGCAGCAGGAAAGAGCCAACCACTTCCCAAGGCCGAAACAGCGACGGTAACACGCGGCGGCCTCGCACAACCCAGCTGCATGTGAGCGAGGTTCCTGATATTCCCGGAATCACTAACTCAGCCGAAAAAGCCGCATTGAAGCGAATGGCGAAAAAGAACAAGGAACTACAGCAAGAGCTCGAACGGCTGCGGCAGATCGAGAAAAAATATCGCCAGCTGAAAAAAGCCAACCACTTTCTCGCCAAGGCGACAACACAACAGCGCGGCTAACCCGGATTTCTCACCGGGTGATGAGATGACAGCTCTCGACTCCTGTCTCCGCTGCATTCGTGCATCCATGCACATCATCGCGCAGGGCTTTGGATTCACAAGGGATTTTGTGAAGGAGTGGAATAACCATG
>CAZQXF010000056.1:0-11903 GCA_964596975.1 uncultured Thiotrichales bacterium
CGCCACAGTAGCGGGGCTGTCCATACAGGGTCAATGAGTAGGAGTCGTTCCGCATCCTGGGTGTAAGGTGACGGCAAGGCGAGATAGGAAATAACATTGGTATCGGCGACGATCACGGACGGCCTTGCTTGATGGCCTCGCTGATTTCGCCGGGTCCGACCGCGTCTGGAGAGATTGCCGGACGGATTTTTCGTATCCGCTCCAGACGTTCTGCAGCGGGCAGGTGCTGTGGTTTGAGCACCATCTCGAGGCAACTGATCAATTCACTGTTGAGCGATCGGTGATGAATTTTTGCCGAAGCTTTCAAGCGCTCATAGATATCGTCGGGGATCCTTTTTAGGGTGATGGAAGGCATGCTGCTGTCTCCGGGTTCCAAGGTTTCATTATGGTGTCTTTCTGGTTGCCGTTCAAGTTGCACCACGTCAACAATATTTTTCACCTTCGCCTTGAAAGCCTCGCCAACAACCCAATATCTAGGGTTAATTCAAATTAACAAACGGGAAATACCATCATGCGAATGGATAAACTGACTACCAAATTCCAGCTGGCGTTGCAGGAAGCGCAATCGCTGGCGGTGGGGCGCGATCATCAGATGATCGAGCCTCTGCACCTGCTCGTGGCGCTACTGGACCAGGAGGGTGGCACGGTTCGGCCGCTGCTGGCGAAGATTGGCGTCAATATCAATCAGCTGCGCTCGCAGTTGGGTGAGGCGCTGGATCGGCTACCGCAGGTCGAGGGCACACCGGGCGAGGTGCATATCTCGAATGACTTGGGCAAGTTGCTCAATGTGACCGACAAGATCGCGCAGCAGCGCAAGGATGCCTACATCTCGTCTGAGCTGTTTCTGCTGGCCTGTCTGGAAGACAAGGGCGCGGTTGGCGATATTCTGAAAAAGCTTGGCGTCACCAAAGAGGCGCTGGAAAAAGCCATCGAAGAGTTGCGCGGAGGTGAGAGCGTGGACGATCCGAATGCGGAAGAACAGCGCGGCGCGCTGGACAAGTACACCATTGACCTGACGGAGCGCGCCGAACAGGGCAAGCTCGATCCGGTTATCGGTCGGGACGAGGAGATTCGTCGCTCGATTCAGGTGTTGCAGCGGCGCACCAAGAACAACCCGGTGTTGATCGGTGAGCCGGGCGTGGGCAAGACCGCCATCGTCGAAGGGCTGGCACAGCGCATCGTCAATGGCGAGGTGCCCGAGGGGCTGAAGCACAAGCGGCTGCTGTCGCTGGACCTGGCGGCGCTGGTGGCGGGTGCGAAGTTCCGTGGTGAATTCGAGGAGCGGCTCAAGGGCGTACTCAATGATGTCGCCAAGCAGGAAGGCAATATCATCCTGTTCATCGACGAGCTGCACACCATGGTCGGCGCAGGTGCGTCGGAGGGTTCCATGGATGCGGGCAATATGCTCAAGCCGGCACTGGCCCGTGGTGAGTTGCACTGTATCGGCGCGACCACGCTGGACGAGTACCGCAAATACATCGAAAAGGATGCCGCCCTGGAGCGTCGCTTTCAGAAAGTCGTCGTCGACGAACCGACAGTTGAAGATACCATCGCGATTCTGCGTGGCCTGAAAGAACGTTATGAAGTCCACCACGGCGTCGAGATCACCGATCCGGCGATCGTCGCGGCGGCAACCCTGTCGCACCGCTACATCACCGACCGGCAGTTGCCGGACAAGGCGATCGACCTGGTGGACGAGGCCGCGTCGCGCATCCGCATGGAGATCGACTCCAAACCCGAGGCGATGGACCGGCTGGAGCGCAAGCTCATCCAGCTGAAGATCGAGCGCGAGGCGCTGAAGAAAGAGACCGACGAAGCCTCGCTCAAACGGCTCGAAGAGCTGGAGAACCGGATCGAGGAGCTGGAGAAGGAATACAGCGATCTGGAAGAGATCTGGAAAGCCGAAAAGGCGGCTGTCGAAGGCACCGCGCACATCAAGGAGGAGCTGGAACGCGCGCGTATGGAGCTGGAAACCGCGCAGCGCGCTGGTGACTTGGCGCGCATGTCCGAGCTGCAATATGGCACCATTCCGGAGCTCGAACGCCGTCTGGCCGAAGCCGCCGCTGCCGAGGAGCAGGAGACCGAGACGCAGTTGCTGCGCAACAAGGTCAGCGATGAAGAAATCGCCGAGGTGGTGTCTGCCTGGACCGGTATTCCCGTGTCGAAGATGCTCGAAGGCGAGCGCGACAAGCTGCTGAAAATGGACGAGATGCTGAAATCGCGCGTTGTCGGTCAGGACGAAGCGGTCGAGGCCGTGTCGAATGCGATCCGGCGTTCGCGGGCTGGCTTGTCCGATCCGAATCGGCCGAATGGTTCGTTCCTGTTCCTCGGCCCGACCGGGGTGGGCAAGACCGAGCTGACCAAGGCGCTGGCCGAGTTCCTGTTCGACACCGAAGAGGCGATGGTGCGGATCGACATGTCCGAGTTCATGGAGAAGCACTCGGTGGCCCGACTCATCGGGGCACCTCCGGGCTATGTCGGTTACGAAGAGGGTGGATACCTTACCGAAGCGGTGCGACGCAAGCCTTACTCTGTCATCCTGATGGACGAGGTGGAAAAGGCGCATCCGGATGTCTTCAACGTGCTGTTGCAGGTGCTTGATGATGGTCGCCTGACTGATGGTCAGGGTCGCACCGTCGATTTCCGCAACACGGTGATCGTCATGACCTCGAACCTGGGCTCCAACCTGATTCAGGAGATGGCGCGCACCAACGACTACGAGGCGATGAAGACCGCGGTGATGGAGGTGGTTGGCAGCCATTTCCGGCCGGAGTTCATCAACCGCATCGACGAGAGCGTGGTATTCCATCCGCTCGGCAGAGAGCAGATTAGGAAGATCGCCGACATCCAGTTGCAGCACTTGCGTGACCGGCTGGCGGAGCGTGATCTGCAGATCCAGTTCACCGATGCAGCACTGGACGAGCTGGCCGAAGTGGGATTCGACCCGGTCTATGGCGCACGGCCACTGAAGCGGGCCATCCAGCACGAGGTGGAAAACCCGCTGGCGCAGAAGATCCTCGCTGGCGAGTTCATGCCGGGGGATATCATCGAGGTCGACTACCAGGATGGCAAGATGGTCTTCAGCACCACCGTCAGCGCCGAAGTCGTGGACGACTAAAGTCTGGCGACACAGCAACAAAAAAAGCCGGGGCATGCCCCGGCTTTTTTGTGTCCGACGATCGGGTTCTGGGTCCATAGTTCAAGCCGGATGGCAGCCGCCACTCGGTGAGGAGTCCGGGCTATGGTTTGTTGCCTTGACGTCGTCTCGTCTGGCGCATTGATTTTTGGGTCAGCCATTCCTGTGCCGCCTCTGTGATTCGTGATACGGCGGGGTGTGAGACCTTTCGTTCCATGGAGATGGCATAGAACTGGTCACGAAGTTCATCCGTTTGGCCGATGGTTACCACGCCATATTGCGCCTCTACTTCTGCTGCGATGGGGGCAGGAGCGGTGAACACGCCCGTGCCGGCGCCGCCGAAAGCCTTCATCAATGCGCTGTCATCGAACTCGCCGATGATCTTTGGATGGATGTGCTGCCTGTCGAGCCATTGTTGCAGCCGGCTGCGCATTGCATTCATGTCACCCGGCAGGAGTATTGGTGCGCCACTGAGATTGTGAGGGAAGTCGGGGCCAATGGCTTTGGCGAGATCGGGATGGGCAAAAAAGTTGATACGGCATTCGCCGAGCGGGTGATTGAAGCCGCGGACATTGACTGATGCTGGAATGGGGCTGTCGGCCAGTACAAGGTCGAGTCGGTGAACGGCAAGTGCCGCCAACAGGTCGTTGATGCTGCCCTCGCGACAGACAATGCGAATCTGTTCAGACATTTGCAGCGCAGGTACCAACAGGCGATAGGCGATGGATTTTGGCACCACATCGACAATGCCTACTTTGAATGTTGTGGTGCGTTTAGAGGGCAAATCGCGCAGCTGTTCTTCGAGTTCTGCGCCAAGCGAGAAAATCTCGTCGGCATAACTGGCTGCCAGACGCCCGGTTTCGGTCAGCTCCAGGCGACGTCCCACCCGTGTCAGCAAGGCCTCGCCCAACTGTTCCTCCAGCAGGCTCAGCTGCCCGCTGATGGTCTGCGGTGTCAGGTGCAGGCGCTCGCTGGCTCTTGTGATACCTCCTTCTTTGGCAACCATCCAGAAGTAGTAGAGATGTTTGAAATTGATCATCGGTGCTTTTCTATGGTTCGATAAATACGAACTATTATGCAGATATTTTCGTATTTTTCTTAGTTGCTTGCAGGGCTAAGATAGGTGCCAACACCCTGAAACCCAGGGTGTCTCTATCAGCACAGCGGAGGCAACCATGCAGATCGATATTCAAGCTCGTCATTTTCCTTTGACCGATGCATTGCGAGAGCACATCAAACGGCGTCTGCGGTTCGCCTTGAGTGCATTTGATGAGCGCATTCGACGGGTTCGGGTGCGTCTATCGGACATCAACGGGCCTCGCGGTGGTGCGGACAAATGCTGTCATGTTCAGGTGGTGCTAACGCATCTGCCCGATGTGGTGATCAAAGACACTGAGGATGATCTGTATGCGTCGATTGATCGTGCATCCGACCGGGCAGGCTGCACTGTAGGAAGGCGTTTGGCGCGGCAACGTATTCGTAGCCGGTCTGCAATGGTGCCGTTGGCGGAATAACCTCTTTTCAGTAGAAACCACAGAAATCGGAGAAAGAAAAACAATGAATACGCCAGTTAATACGATTGAACGTAGCCAGACCACAGTGCTGGAAAGCAACAAGGTCATTCGAAACACCTATGCACTGCTGTCTATGACGTTGTTGTTCAGTGCCGTGACTGCAGGCATCTCGATGGCCTTCAAGGCCCCTCATCCCGGCTTGTTGCTGACGCTTGCTGCCTATTTTGGTTTGCTGTATGCGACCAGCAAGTTCCGCAACAGTAGTTTGGGTCTGGTGTTCGTCTTTGTTCTTACTGGCTTTATGGGGTATACGCTCGGACCAATTCTCAATAGCTATCTGGCATTGCCCAATGGCAGTCAGGTGGTGATGACCGCAATGGCCGGCACTGCGGCGATTTTTCTCGGCTTGTCGGGATATGCGCTGACAACGAAGAAAGATTTCAGCTTCATGGGCGGTTTTCTGGTGGCCGGGATCGTGGTTGCCTTTCTGGCGGGGTTGGGAGCGATCTTTTTCGAGATGCCTGGACTGTCATTGGCGGTGTCATCGATGTTTGTGCTGCTGATGGCAGGTTTGATTCTGTATGAGACCAGCAACATCATTCACGGCGGTGAGACCAACTACATTATGGCTACGGTGACCTTGTTCGTTGCCATTTTCAACCTATTTACCAGTCTGTTGCAGTTGCTTGGGTTCATGGGGAGCAACGAGTAAACGCAAAGGCATAGCCAAATCGAGTGAGGAGAACCTGATTATGCCATTGGTAAATATGCGTGACATGCTTGGCCATGCCTATCGCAATGGTTATGCGGTGGGAGCCTTTGATCTTGTCAGTCTTGGTTTTCTTCAGGGGATTCTCGCAGCGGCCGAGCGTTGTCATGCGCCGGTGATTCTGAGTCTTGCAGAGTCCCACTTTGGCTACTTCGACTTTGAGATGATCATGCCCGCAGTAGAAGCGGCGGCGCAGCATTCTCCGGTTCCGGTGGCGATCCATCTGGATCATGGCGAAAGCCACGCTTCAGCAGTACGGGGGATCAATCTGGGATGTAATGGCGTCATGGTCGATGCCTCGAATATGCCGCTGGCGGACAATATCAGGCATACGGCGGCGGTGGTGTCGATGGCACATGCCTGTGGGGTGCCGGTGGAGGGTGAACTGGGTTATGTGCCGGGCGTGGAAGGCGAAGATGCCGAGCGTCATCCTGGCGAGATCGCCTACACATCAGTCGATGATGCCACGGCTTATGTGGCACAGACCGGGGTGGATTGTCTGGCCGTGTCGGTCGGCACGGTGCATGGTCGTATGCAAGGTGAACCCCGGCTGGACTTCGAGCGCCTGGCGAAGATCAATCAGGCGTTGGGTTTGCCGCTCGTCATTCATGGCGGCACCGGCCTGAATGATGGGCAATTTCGTGAGTTGATCAGTAATGGTGTTGCCAAAATCAATTACTACACGGCCTTGGCCGATGCAGCCGGTGGACGGATCCGACATCAAACCGAGGCTTCTGACAGCGTGGCGTACACGACGCTGGTAAACGGTGTCAGTGAGGCCATCGGTAAAGAGGTGGAACGTTGCCTCCATTTGTGGGGTAGCGCTGATCGTGCCGCAGACGTATTGACTGAATGTGAACCGTGGCAAGCGGTCGAGCACCTGATCATCTATAACGTTTCTGGCATTTCCGAGCAGGAGGTGGAAAAAATAATGACGCAGGGCAGACGGGTGCTCGGCGAAATTCCCGGTGTGCGGGAGGTCATCACCGGTCGTGCGGTGAAGGACGATGTGGATTATCGCTACACCTGGCTGGTCAAATTCTGCCACCCCAATGTCATCGACAGCTATCGCGAGAATCCACTGCATGTGGAATTTGCCGATACGTGGTTCCGGCCGGTCGCGGCCGACCGCATCAGCATCGACTTCGAGGTGCTTGGCTAGCTCGAATGCGGCAAAATACCAAGCGGCTTAGCGGATGAGTTCAGCCAAGCGCCGCCGTAGCGAGGTGGTCAATGTAGCCTTTTCTTGATCATGCGATGTTTGCACGCAATGCATTCCCCAGCGTTCCCGCTGTATCGACATCCACTCCTGTTTATAGCGTTCGTTGCCGGTGAGGAAGTCGATCTCGTCGACGTTATCGTTGTCGATGACCTGATGCATCAAGTATTGGGTGAGGATCGAGCCTGGTGAATATTGTGCCCAGGTTTCGTCATAGGCGAGCCGGAAAATACTGGCCTTGCCGCCAACCACGAACCAGAGCTGGGCAGCGGCGGGGTGCTGGTCGATATAGAGTACAGCGAGGCGCAGCCAGCCCTGGGCTGAGAAACGCTGCACCAGCCCCGAGATGATTTCCGGAAACAGCTCTTTCGCCTTCCAGCTGGCGTGATAGACGGCGTTGTAGTCCGCCAGCGCCCGTTGTAGCTCGCTATCGGTATACAGGCGAATTTCGTTGTCGTGCTCACGGTCGAGCTTGCGTTGTTTGCGGGCGACGGTGTTGCGCAGTCTTGCCGGTCGTTCTGCCAGGTATGCGTCGAAAGACTGGCCGCCGACCAGGTAGATCCAGTTGAAAAAACGAAAGCCGCAGTGGCAGGAATAGCCCTGGTCTTCCAGCGCCCGCTGCAATTGGGTGATATTGGCATCGTCCTTGTCGAATGGTTGCAATTCCAGTGAATGCACCGGCAGGCGGCGCAGGCCATCGGCCAGGCTGGTGAGAATGCGGGCGTGGTCGCTGTCTGACCGTAGCAGTACCGAGTAGAACGAGCTATAGCGATGGCAGAGCGCTTCATGACTGCCGTCGGGGCGTTGCAGCAGCGGCAGCAGGGCATGCACTTCGCCATGGTCGATAACGCTGGCCAGCAACAACTGGTGATCGCTATCGATTGCCGTGGCCGACAGGTTCTCGAACCATGGTTGGGAGAGAAACATGCTCTGCTTTTCGGCTTCGGCAAAAAGCGTTGCGGCGCTGGATGGTAG
The DNA here is from genome assembly GCA_964596975.1 of uncultured Thiotrichales bacterium. GTDB lineage: Bacteria > Pseudomonadota > Gammaproteobacteria > UWMA-0217 > UWMA-0217 > JALSHZ01. The sequence continues at coordinate 7,614 of CAZQXF010000056.1, forward strand.
CTGGTCCCAGCTGTTGAAACAGACGAATTCCATTGGATGGCCAGTGTTGCGTGCTGGCTGCATCAATTCAGCTCTACACGATGCCGTTATTCTGCCCGGCCTTGTTCGATGCCGCCATCTTAGGCAGCCGATGGCGCGGATTCCGGCTACCCTTTGTGCATGCATGTCAGTAACAGTGAAATCGCGGCGACCTTCGACCGGATTGCCGACCTGCTGGAAATTCAGGGCGACAATCCTTTTCGCATTCGCGCCTACCGCAATGCCGCGCGCACAGTGCAAGGGCTGTCACGCAGCCTCGCCGACATGGTTGCCGAGGGTGAAGCGCTGGAAGCGTTGCCAACCATCGGCAAGGATCTGGCCAACAAGATTCGCGAGATCGTGACCACCGGCAGGCTGCGTAAGCTGGAGGCACTCGAACGCGCCGTATCGCCGGGCCTGGTCGAGCTGTTGAAGGTGCCGGGTTTGGGGCCGAAACGGTTACAGCAGTTGCGTAACCACCTCAAGATCAGCAGCGTCGATGATCTCGAACGCGCGGCAAGCAAGGGGCTGGTACGTCAGTTGCCGGGCTTCGGTGTCAAGACCGAGCAGAATATCCTCAAGGAAATCCGTGGCTTGCAAAGCCGGCTGCGCCGGCATCTCTGGGCTGAGGTGGAAGAGACTGCCAATGCTCTGACCGATTATCTGCGTGCTGTTGCTGGCGTGAAACGGGTCGAGATGGCCGGCAGTTACCGTCGTCATCGCGAAACGGTGGGCGATCTCGATATTCTGGTGATGGCGCAGAAGGGCAGCAATGTGGTCGATGCATTTACCCGTTTCGATGCGGTCGAGCGTGTGATCTCCAGTGGCAGCACACGTTCGACCGTGGTACTGCGCGGCGGTCTGCAAGTGGATCTGCGCGTCGTGCCACAAGTCAGTTTTGGCGCGGCATGGCACTACTTTACCGGCAACAAGGCGCACAACATCGCGGTGCGGGTGATGGGGGTGCAGCGTGTCCTGAAGATCAACGAGTATGGCGTCTTCGACCGGCACGGCAAACGCATTGCGGGGCGCAGCGAACGGGAAGTCTATGCCCAGGTCGAGCTGCCGTGGATCGAACCCGAACTGCGTGAGAATCGGGGCGAGCTTGAAGCCGCGGCCGCGGGAGAGTTGCCCAGGCTCGTTTGCGCAAGCGACCTGCGTGGTGATCTGCACTGCCACACGCTCGCCAGCGATGGTCAGGATTCGCTTCAGGCCATGGCCGAAGCTGCGCAGCGTTTGGGGTATGAGTATCTCGCTATCACGGAGCACAGCCAGCACCTGAAAGTGGCCGGTGGTCTGTCGGAAAAACAGTTGCTGGCACACTGCGATGCCATCGATGCGGTGAACGAGCAGCTTGATGGTTTGCGGCTGCTGAAAGGGTTGGAAGTCGATATTCTCGAAGATGGTCGTCTCGACATGTCCGATGCCGTACTCGCTCGCCTTGATGTCTGCCTGGGGGCGATCCATTCGGTTTTTGGCCTGTCACGGGACAAACAGACACAGCGCCTGATCCGCGCCATGGACAATCGCTATCTGCAGATTCTCGCCCACCCCACGGCAAGGCTGATTGGCCGGCGTGCGGGCTGCGAGTTCGACATGGAGCGGGTGATGGATGCGGCGCTGGCGCGTGGTTGCTATCTGGAACTCAACGCCCAGCCGCAGCGGCTCGATCTCGATGACATCCATTGCCGCATGGCGAAGGAGCGCGGCCTGAAACTGGTGATCAACTCCGATGCGCATAGTGCCACACAGCTGACGTTTCTACGCTACGGGGTCGCGCAAGCGCGGCGGGGCTGGCTGGAGCAGCGCGATGTGCTCAATACGCTGCGGCTGCCGGTGTTGCTGGAAGCGCTGCGGTCTGCGTAGGTGGTAGGGTAAGCCTACCCTGTCATTCCAGCAGGACGCCGGAATCCAGTGCCAGGGAAGGTTCCCACCCTGGGTGGTCACATCCCTGTGACTGGATCTCCGTGTCCAGCGGGGATGACAGAGTGATTCATTCAGCGATTGATATCAATCCCAGGTCGTGACCCGATTCTTGCCCTGATTCTTCGACGCATACAGCGCCTTGTCGGCGCGCCCGAGCAGGCTGTCCTGGCTGTCTTCAGGGCGGTAGCTGGTGACGCCGATGCTGAGCGTGATGTTGGTGCTGCCGGGCGCGGGCTCTGCCGCCACGGCCTCGCGCAGACGTTCGGCGAGTTCAGCCGTGCCTTCCACCGACGTCTCCGGGCAGACGATCAAAAACTCTTCGCCGCCCCAGCGAATAAAGAAATCGGTCTGACGGATCAGCGGCTGGATGGTGTTGGCGATGTGGATCAGGGCATCGTCACCCGCCTGGTGGCCAAAGCGGTCGTTGATCTGCTTGAAATCGTCAATGTCGATCATGATCAGCGATAGCGGACGGCTGTAGCGCCGTGCGCGCAGAAACTCCTGATCCAGCACCATTTGCCCCTTGTGACGGTTGAAGATGCCGGTCAGCGCATCGGTGTTGGCAAGTTTTTCCAGCGAGCGGTTGGCTTCCTCCAGCTCACGCGCGGTGGTGTTGACCAGCCGCGATACCGCGCGCATCTCCAGCGTGTCCTGAGAGAAAGGATTGATCAGGCTTGCCGAGCTGGCGTCGCGTACCTTGTCCTGTCCTTCGGTCAGTGACAGCGTGGTCTGTGAGTAGTGCAGGTAGCTGAACTGGCCCGGGCTGTAGCAGAACTGCCCGGCGGTGAACATGCCAGCGGTGGGCGCGGTGTCGGCAAACTGGGAGATTTCGTCAGAGGTGAGTGAATTCAGTAAGTGCATCCGCACCTGGCCGGGGTAGACGAATAATGCATCGCAGGGATGCTCGTGCAGCGATTCGATCAGGAATTTGAAGTCCTCCATCGCCACTACCGGGCTGGGAATGCCGAAGCGTACCTTCTCGCCGGGGTAGAGATTGCCCCAGAGTTCGATGCCGCCTTCTGCCAGCAGTCGCTTGCCGAGACGTGCCACGGTGATGCCATCGCGGTCGACCAGCAGCGGGAAACGGACTGAGGTTGATTCGAACTCGCGTACCGCTTCGTCGCCGAGATAGCGGGTGTAGACCTCCCTCACTGGTGTGTCGTTGATCTTCTGCACGATGTTGTCGCTGGCGTGCGTCACCTCCATCGCAGTGCCCAGCATCATCCAGTCAGTGCTGAAGTGGATGCTGGCCAGCAGCTCCTCTCCCGAGAGTGAAATCAGCACGACGGCGTCGTCGTAGATGTCGTTCTGGCAGAATACCAGGCTCTCGGCACCCTGACGCGGCACTGTCGCGATACAGCCCGCCAGCACAGTGTCTTGCAGGTTGTCGGTCATGCCGCGGGCGAGGTTTTCCGCGTTCAATGACGGGCCGGCTGCATGGCATAGCAGCATGCGTGTGTTCTCGCGGGTGCAATCCTCGCCGAGCTTCTGGCCCAGCAGCAACCAGTCGGTGTCCTCGGCGGGATGGGCTGCCACGCTGCAACTGATCTCGCTGGAATCGAACTCGCAGACCGAAATGATCGTGTCGTCATCGGAGATCTTGCCGTCGTGAATCACTGCCGTGGTGGTCGCGCCAACCACAGTGGCGTCCGGCAACAGTGTCAGTATCTCAGCGAGAATACTGTTGATGAAGGTGCGCTTGGCGCTGGTGGTGAAAACCTGAACCAGGGTGGCGTTGGCATTACCAATACCCGCGCGATCGAAATCGTCGCCGAGTTCGGACGACACATTGTAGAGAATATTATGTGCTTTCATCTGGTCTTGGTGTGCTGCTTCCATGCTGCCTGAGTGCCAGAATACAGAAAAACTATTGTGGGGGTCACAGTCACAGTTTGCTTTCAGACAGGCTGTTTGCAATTGTTGACAAGAAATGCCACTCCAACGGCTTGAATTCAGCGTCGCAAGCCACAGTAGGTGGGGAAGAGCGCAGCGTACCCAACAGGCGTCGCGCTTTTCGGGGGCGGGTGTCAGGTGCGCCGGTTGTTACTGACACCCCATCGCCGCCAGCCGGTCCAGCAGATAACCAAATCTGATCCGCTCTTGCTCCAGTCGCAGCTTGTCCCCAAGGCTATTGTTACGGAGCTTGTCGTACAACAGATGCTCTTCTGAATCGAGCCGGGACAATTCGCGGTGTGTCGGAGCAGGTTCCTCGCCCCACAGGGATTGATGGTCAAGCAGCGTGGCTTCATCCATCAGCAACGAGCGGGCGTGCGGATGATAGCCGCGCAGCTGGTCGAGCATGGCAAAGCCGTGGGTGTCGATATCGCCCCAGTAATGCAGATCACG
>CAZQXF010000057.1:0-11585 GCA_964596975.1 uncultured Thiotrichales bacterium
GCCGCGATAGTACGCCCTTCACAGCAGCCCTTGTCGTGGATCAGTTCATGGATTTGATCAATGGGCCACGGCACTAGCAGCAGGGGCTCGGGCTCATCACCCTCTGCTTCATGCGAATACAGGTCTTCCGCCAATACGAGTGACGTTTTGTGGCGCATATAGCCCGGCGCCAGCGCGATATCGCTGAGGTGCGTCAGCCTGCGGGCAGCATGCCCCGTTTCTTCTGCCAGTTCGCGGTTCGCCGCCTGCTCGGGCGATTCTCCGGCTTCGATCCGACCTTTGGGAAGCACCAGCTCATAGCGTTCCGTGCCGACGGAATACTCCTCGATCAGCAACACGGTCCCTGGATCAGGCATTGCCGCAATAATGACCGCGCCATACCCCCATGCCGGCGCCAGTCGTTCATATTGCGCTTCAGCACCATTGGAGAACCGAAGATCCACCTGCTCGATCGTGAATAGCCGTGAACGCGCGACTTCAGTACGACCGGTGATTTGGGGTTTTTTTCGCATCCGTGGATGATACCTGTTTTAGCATTTCTCACCAGTTCACGACTGCGATCTCCCAATGCGGCGCACAGTCGCGAGACAAAAAAAAGGGGCACCACAAGGGCGCCCCAGTTGCGATGATTCGCTATGATCCGGACTATTTCATCGTGAATTCCGGATAGGCTTCCATACCGCACTCGCCGATATCGACGCCTTCGTACTCCTCTTCTTCCGAGACCCGGATACCCATGACAACCTTGAGGATGAACCAGACCACGAACGATGCAACGAATACCCAGGCGAAAATCACGCCCAGCCCAAGCAGCTGGCTTGCGATCGTAGCGTCGGGATTGGTCAGCGTGACCGCGAGCAGCCCCCACATACCAACCACACCGTGTACCGAAATGGCACCGACCGGATCATCGATTCGCAGCTTGTCGAGGGTAATGATGGAGAAGACCACTAGCACACCACCAGCTGCACCGATCAGCGTGGCAACGCCAGGTGCAGGTGTCAGCGGTTCAGCAGTAATGGCAACCAGACCGGCCAGTACGCCGTTGAGCACCATGGAAAGGTCAGCCTTGCCGAACAGCAGACGCGCAGTAATCAGCGCAGCGACAGCGCCACCGGCAGCCGCCATGTTGGTGTTGACGAATACCAGAGCAACTGCATTGGCCTCACCCACATCGGATACTTTCAGCTCGGAGCCACCGTTGAAGCCAAACCAGCCCAGCCACAGGATGAAAGTTCCCAGCGTTGCCAGCGGGAGGTTGGCACCAGGGATCGGATGAATGCTGCCATCCTTGCCATATTTGCCCTTACGTGGACCGAGCAGTAGCACACCGGCCAGAGCCGCCGCACCACCAGCCATGTGGACGATGCCGGAGCCAGCAAAATCAAGGAAACCTGCCTGATCGAGGTAGCCGCCGCCCCACTTCCAGTAACCTTCCATCGGGTAGATGAACGCGGTGAAAACAATCGCGAAGACAAAAAACGCCCACAGCTTCATCCGCTCGGCGACCGCACCGGAAACAACCGACATAGCCGTTGCGACGAACACAACCTGGAAGAAGAAATCCGACAGATTGGAGTAGTAAGGCGCATCGTCGCCGCCAGCCAGTACGGCCGCCACTTCGTTGTCAGCCTTGCCCAGCAGGCCGCCGATACCCGGCCACCACGCCGTGACACCGTCGCCGGGATACATGATGCTGTAACCAACCAGCATGTACATGATACAAGCGATGGCAAACAGCACGACGTTCTTGGTCAGAATCTCGACCGTGCTCTTGGCGCGGACCAGGCCCGCTTCCAGCATCGCGAAACCGGCTGCCATCCACATGACCAGCGCGCCGGAAACCAAAAAATAGAATGTGTCGAGGGCATACTTGACTTCAGTCACGCTGCCCGCAACGGCGTTTATCTCTTCCACATCAACTCTCCTGGGATAGATTCAAATTGGACACTTTGCAATCGCTGGAAACGACTACAATGCTTCGTTTCCACTCTCGCCGGTACGAATCCGGATGGCCTGCTCGACAGGAGACACAAAGATCTTGCCGTCACCGATCTTGCCGGTGTTGGCCGCCTTTGCGATCACCTCGACGACCTGCTCGGACAAATCGTCGGTGACGACCGTCTCCAGCTTCACTTTTGGCAGAAAATCAACAACGTACTCTGCGCCCCGGTAAAGCTCGGTGTGGCCTTTCTGACGACCAAAACCCTTGACCTCGGTAACGGTAATCCCCTGCACGCCAATCTCGGAGAGCGCTTCACGCACATCGTCGAGCTTGAACGGCTTTATTACTGCTGTAATCAGCTTCATGACAAATCCTCTGGTAGTCGGGCCGGATAGGAATGCTGGCCCGTTCGATGGTGGACTGAAGGCTATTTAGAAAGTAGTACCCCAGGAAACGCTGACACGAGGATCACCCGCGGCGTCATCCTGGTCGGTCTTGTCGATGGCAAACGTGAAATCGCCCTTGCTGACCGAGGCATTCACATGGGTATAGTCGCCGCTGGAATCTGCATCGAAGCTGTAGCTGCCGAAAGTCAGCCCCAAGCCGTAATCGTTGCCCATGTCGAAGTCTAGCCCGGCACTGGCATAGAGGTCGCCATCGCCGCCCGCTTCGGTGTCGACAGTGTAAGCAACACCGGCATTGAACATGCCAAAGCTGCCGTTCAGGTAGACTTCGGTGAAGTCTTCTTCGGCATCACCGATAGGATAAAGATAGGCAATGACACCCAGGTCATAACCAATACCATCAGCTACTTCACCACCATAACCGGCATATACATCGAGCTCATAGCCGGGGGTCGTTGTCCAGGTCACATTGGAAGCCCAGGTACCCACATAGAAACCAGAATCGCTGCTCCAGTCGATGCCACCTGAAACCGCCGCGCCATCACCCGTTTGTGAAACACCACGCCAGATGTAGTTACTGGTTGCACCGATGTTGGCTTCGACACCCGCGACCGCCTGACCTGCCGCCGCCATCGCAGTAGCCACTGCCAGCGAAAGAACCGTTGTCTTGATCATATTCATGTTGGACTTCTCCAGATTGTTGATTGAAAGGGGTTGCGTACTCCTTGCGACACAAGATGCAACGACCGTGCCAAGTTCACGTTCGTGACGAAAAGTTCATGACACAAATCCCGAATCCGGGAAAAACCCGGCCATTGACAATTATCAACGCACTATTTCGGTGCACCAACCCCGCCGCTAGCACCAAATCAGTGCGCGCAGACTTCCGCCAGTTTGCGGGGAAGGCCACGGCATATAGCCCAATAGCTGGCATAATAAGCAGCATCACTGACTCGGAGCCGCAGCATGATCGACCCAAAAAGCATTGACGAACTGGCGCATCGCATTTCCAGCCTGATGCCGGAATCAGCAACCCGCTTTCAGTCTGAAATCGAAAAGAACCTCAAAGCCGGGCTCAAGGGCGTGCTGCAAAAGATGGATCTCGTCACCAGAGAGGAATACGACGTTCAGACAGCCATACTCGAACGCAGCCGCGAGAAGCTGGAACAGCTGGAACAGCGCGTCGCCGAACTGGAAGCGAAACTGACCGCCAAGTAACCCAGTGCCCCTCGCCATTGTCTTCAGCCGCGCGCTGGTCGGCATCGACGCACCTGCCGTTCGCGTCGAGGTACATCTGGCCAACGGCTTGCCCGGAATCTCCATCGTTGGCCTACCCGAAGCAGCCGTCAAGGAAAGCAAGGATCGTGTACGCGCCGCCATCAGCAACTCCGGTTTCGACTTCCCCGATCGCCGCATCACCATCAATCTCGCCCCCGCCGACCTGCCCAAGGAAGGCGGGCGCTTCGACCTGCCGATCGCACTCGGCATTCTCGCGGCATCTAGCCAGATCCCGGCCGACCTACTGCCACAGCATGAGTTCATCGGTGAACTGTCACTGGCTGGCGAATTGCGGCCGGTAACCGGCGCACTACCCTCGGCACTGGCCACCAGCAAGGCGCAGCGCACACTCATCCTGCCCGGCGAAAATGCCGATGAAGCCGCACTGGTGGAAGGTCTGGACTTGCGCCCCGCGCGTCAGCTACTGGATGTCACCCAGCATCTCGCCACGGGAAATACCCTGCCGGCATTTATCACCGAACTTGCGGCTGCCGAACCCGACTACAGCATCGACATGGCAGATGTGCGCGGCCAGCCCAAGGCGCGGCGGGCGCTGGAGGTGGCCGCAGCGGGGCGTCACCACATGCTGATGGTTGGACCACCTGGAACAGGCAAAACGATGCTGGCCACGCGGCTGGCTACCATCATGCCGCCGATGACCGATACCGAAGCCCTGGAAAGCGCCGCCATCCTCTCCATCGGCCAGGGCGGATTCGACAGCAGCCGCTACCGTCAGCGCCCCTGCCGCCAGCCGCACCACACATCATCCGGTGTCGCGCTGGTTGGCGGGGGGTCGATCCCAAGGCCGGGTGAAGTCTCTCTCGCCACCCATGGCATTTTGTTTTTAGATGAATTTACCGAGTTCGAGAAGCGCGTACTGGAAGTGCTGCGCGAACCGCTGGAAACGGGAACGATCACCATCTCCCGCGCCGCGCGGCAGGCCGAGTTTCCAGCCAATTTCCAGCTGATCGCAGCGATGAACCCCTGCCCACAAGGCTACGACTGCGATCTACGCAACAACTGTCAATGTACGCCCGAGCAACAGCGCCGCCACCGCAGCCGCATCTCCGCCCCCATTCTCGACCGCATCGACTTGCAGATTGAAGTACCGAAACTGCCCCGCGAGGCGCTGCGTGAGCGTGCCGCCGACACCGAAGACAGTGCGACGATCCGCAAGCGGGTCACGACTGCCCGGCAACGCCAGATCGCCCGGGCCGGCAAGCCCAACGCCACGCTCAACAATCGCGAGGTCGAAAAATGGTGCAAGCTGGATGCACAAAGCCAGGCATTGATGGACAAGGCGATGGATCGTTTCAATCTGTCAGCACGCGCCTATCACCGCATTCTGAAAGTCGCGAGGACGATTGCCGATCTGGGGGAAGAAGAAGAGATTTCCGCGCTGCACCTGACGGAGGCGCTGGGTTACAGAGCAATGGACCGGTGGATGACCGGAAAATAGAAAGGTGTTACTTGGCGAGAGACGCCATATAGTCGACCGAAGCCTTGATGTCTTCGTCGGAGAGGTCGAGACGACCACCCTTTGGCGGCATGCCGAACGTGCCATACAAGGCGCTGCTGTAGAGCTGCTCCATTCCCTTCGCTGCGACATGCGCCCAGTCCTCCCTGCTACCGGTACGCGGTGGCAAGAACTCGTGACAGCCCTTGCAGACCACAGCGAAGACAGCCTCTCCCTTCTTCGCAGCCGGCACCGAATCGAGGTCGAAGGGGTTGTAGTCGTGCTCAGCCATCCGTTCGGCGAGGCCGGAACGCGAGGTTCCAGCCGCTGAAGATGTCTGCTCCGGCGCAGCAGGAGCAGGCGCTGCATCCGCTGGCGCACCACCCCCCTCTGCGCCGGCCGCGGGAGCAGCAGCCGGAGCGGCACCCGCTTCCACGGGCTTCTTGCCATCAGCACCTTCTTTCTTCTTGGGCGGGTCGATCACCGGTGGCGTCAGCCCCGACTCTTTCAGCATGTACGCAATCGCCCGCATCAGATCCTTGTCTGTCAGGCTGGGGTCGTCGCCACGAGGTGGCATGTCTCCTTTACCTTTCTGCGCGCTATGCAACAACGAATCGAAGCCATTGGCAAAACGCTTGGCCCAATCCTTGGTGCCAATCACTGGCGCCCCCATCGAACCCTCTCGGTGACATTCACCACAGACATCGGCGACGATTTCCTTACCCGTGCGCACCGGTGGTACTTTCGGCACAAAACCTGCCTTCACCACGCCAACCCGCTTCATCCGCTCCTGCACGAGCGCTTGCTGCATTTGCACTGTCGCTTCGCTATCCAGACCACGAGTCGAATTGCGCTGGATCGTATTGAACAGACTGTTGACCAGAAACCACACGGCCAGACCGAGAAGCACAATACCGCCCAGCAGCACTACGATTCCTATTGGATCCTTTTTTTCATCACTACTCACTATTCACTCTCCAGCATCCGCTCATTTCATTGAATGAAAACGCCTTGGGCGCACGAAAAATTCAAAGGCTGAGGATTATAGGGGAATTTGTCCCATACTTACAGACGACCGGCACCATTACTGAACACTAGCGCCCCTCCTCAGACATCGGACATCTGCGTTACCGTCCGAGGTGGTCGGGCAAACAAAATCGTGTACAATCCCCCGGCATTCCGCCCGTAGCTCAGCTGGATAGAGCGCTGCCCTCCGGAGGCAGAGGTCAGAGGTTCGAATCCTCTCGGGCGGGCCATATCAAAACAGCCCGCGACTGAGCGGGCTTTTTTGATATGGCTCGGTCGAGGGCAGATTTGAACCTCTTCAGGTTCGACAAAACGGCAGGATAGCCGTTTTGGACGCTGCAAGCGCCCCGCAGGGGTGAGCGCCACGGATGGCGCGAATCCATCCTCTCGGGCGCACCCCATCAAAACAGCCCGCGATTCAGCGGGCTTTTTTTGTGGCATCGCCAGGGTGTCGCAAAACACCCTGGCGATCATTGAAACCTGCGTTATTCGATCACCAAGCGCGCATTGACAGGCTGAATCGGCCGGTTGTTCGGGTGAGCCAGCACTTTTTCCAACGCCTTCCATTGCGGTTTGGCTACCGTGACGCGATCGCGTTTGACGATCCAGATGACGCCTTCACTGCAAGGTGGTGTGGTCAGCGAGCCGTTGTAGCGGTAGTAGTTAGTGACGTCTTTTTCGATTTCCAGCGTGCGTAGTGCGTTGTTGGCCAACGCAAAGGAATCGCCTTTCTTTTGCGGCAGGTGTTGCCATAGCACCGCAACCGTTGGGTGCGGCCAGCCCGGCATCAGTGGAACGGCAACGACGGCCAGCTGGCCATCTTCAGCCTGGTGGACAAAGTGGATTTCCATTGGAAATGGCGTACCGGCGATGGTGTGCTCACCCGGGGTGTGGAAGTGAAACTGCTTGAGCTTGAAGGTTTTGCCATCGACTTCTATCTCGCCGCCGGAACGCATGTCCACCTGCACGGTGTGGCCGTTGTGATGAATCCGCTCAGGAATCAGCATGGTGTAATCGAACTTGATCGGCTTTTGCTTCGCTTCGATGACATTTTTCAGCGGGTCGATATTGATTGGCGACTGGTTCTTGCCCGTGCCACAAGTAGAGAATTCAGGTGCCAGCTTGCCCCAGCTCTCAGGACCGGCATCACCGGAATAACCCCACTCGGTCTTGCCTTCATCGGCAACGGAAACCTGCATCATGACGACGGCGACAGCCGCAACCAGCAATTTCTTCATGTGTTTTCTCCAACGGATGGTTGATAAGTTCATTTGGGACGATACCGCCAGATTCTGCGAGGCCAGTGCCGGTGAGACGCCGACGGTCCCAGGAAAATTGTCGTTTTACATTAGTTCAAGGTCAGACACGGCGCAAGCGCAATGCATTGGAGACAACGGTGACGGAGCTGAGGCTCATTGCGGCAGCAGCAACCATCGGACTGAGCAGTACACCAAAGATGGGGTACAACACGCCTGCCGCGATGGGAATACCGAGCGAGTTATAGACAAAGGCGCCAAACAGGTTTTGCTTGATATTCCGCACCGTCGCGCGTGACAGATTGATGAGCGCAGGAATGCGATCGAGCGAATGATGCATCAAGGTGATGTCAGCCGACTCGATGGCGATGTCGGTGCCGCTGCCAATGGCAATGCCGATATCAGCACCGGCGAGCGCCGGAGCATCGTTGATGCCGTCGCCCACCATTGCCACGATACGCCCATCGGCTTGTTCAGCCACCACCACATCAGCCTTGTCGCCAGGCAGCACTTCAGCGTGGACATGCTCAATACCGGTCTTGCGTGCCACCGCATCAGCGGTGGCACGACTGTCGCCGGTCAACATCACGACCTTGATGCCCATCTGCTTGAGTTGTCGAATCGCCGCCGCCGAATCCTGGCGCAGTGGGTCTTCTATGCCGATCACCCCCAGCAACACACCCGCCTCGGCGACGAATACCGGCGTTTTCGCCGTGGCGGCCATACGCTCGGCGGCATCGGCCAGCGCATCGTCGGCAATATCGTTTTCATCCATGAAACGGCGATTGCCAAGCAGCAGCCGCCTGCCATCACGCTCGGCACGCACCCCCTTGCCGGTTTCGGCATGGAAGCCATCCACCGGTTGCGGCTCGATGCCCTGCTGCTGTGCAGCCGCCAGAATCGCTGCCGCCAGCGGGTGTTCCGATGCCGCTTCCAGGTCAGCCGCTGCCTGGAGTAGTGCCTTTTCATCGGCTGCCTCAGCAGTGACCAGCTCGGTGACGGATGGTTTGCCTTCGGTAACGGTGCCGGTTTTGTCGAGAATCACGGTTTCGATTTTTCCAGCCTGCTGCAACGCATCGCCATTGCGGATCAGAATGCCCTGCTCGGCCGCACGCCCCACACTGACCATGATCGAGATCGGCGTCGCCAGCCCCAGCGCACAGGGGCAGGCAATCACCAGCACTGTCGTGGCCGCGACCATCGCATAACTGAACGCGGGCGGCGGCCCCCACAGCATCCAGATGCCAAAGGTCAGGATCGAGATGACCACCACTACCGGCACAAACACGGCCGCCACCTTGTCGACCAGACGCCCGATCGCCGGCTTGCTGGCCTGCGCCTGGCGCACCCGGTCGATGATTCGCGCCAGCACGGTGTCGCTGCCAATGCGCGTGGTCTGCATCAGAAAACTGCCGGAACCGTTGATGGTGCCGGTAAACACCTCGTCGCCCTGCTGCTTGAGCACCGCCACCGGCTCACCGGTCAACATCGACTCGTCCACCGTCGCCTGCCCTTCCAGCACAACGCCATCGACCGGCATTTTCTCGCCAGGGCGCACCCGCAATGTCTCCTGCAAGCCGACCTCTTCGATCGGGATGTCGATCTCCTCGCCATTGCGGATCACCCGCGCGGTGCGCGGCTGCAGCCCGATCAGCTTCTTGATTGCCGCCGAGGTCTTGCCCCGCGCCCGCATCTCCATCGCCGTGCCAATCGATACCAGCGCGATAATGATGATCGCCGCCTCGAAATAGGCATGACGCGCCAGACTGGGAACACTGCCCGGAAACAGCGCGACAACAGTGGAGTAGAGCCAGGCGGTGCCGGTACCGAGCGCCACCAGCGTATCCATATTGCCGCGCCGGTTGCGCAACGACTTCCAGGCGCCGACATAGAAATGGCGCCCGGTGGTCGCCATGATCAGCAAGGTAAGCGCGGAAACACCAAGCCAGAACGGCGGGTTCTCCTCGATGGCCGGCAGCCAGCCCGCCATGCCGGCGAAGAACAGCACAGCGCCCGCAACCCCGGCGATGACAGCGTTGCGCAAGGTGCGCCGGTATTGCGCCATCTCCTGCGCTTCCTTGTGTTGCTCATCCGCCAGACTTTTCAATTCAGCCGCATCGAAGCCCGCATCGCGCACCGCCTGAATCAACAGTGCGGGATCGGCATCACCCTGTACTGTCGCCGTGCGTTCGCCAAGATTCACCAGCGCGCTGCCCACTCCCGGCACCGCCGCCAGCGCCTTCTCCACGGCGGACACGCAGCCGGCACACATCATCCCCGCTATGGACAGACGAATCTCGCTAACGGCCACGATGTTGCCCTCAATCCGCAAGCGTTGCGGGATAGCCAGCTTCAGTCAACGCAGTGATCACCTTGTCAGCATCCACCGAACCTTCGACCGTAGCGGTTTTCGCATCCAGATCGACCACCACCTTCTCCACACCGTCGAGCATCTGCAATGCCTTTTCGACCGCGCTGACACAGCCGCCACACATCATTTTTTCCACATTGAATGTCTGCATCGAAATCTCCCCGATTGATAGAACCAAACGATAATCCATGAATACGCATACAAGCGTGCCAGCGGATTCACAACCACGGCAAATGCTCCATGAGCAGCGCAGGTATTTCAAGCGCCCTCGGGATTTCGTCGGTGATATACTCGACACCACAATAGGACAGCCCCCATGCCAACAGCCAGCCTCGACACCCTGCGCCAGCAACTCGAAAAGGTCATTGTCGGCCAGCATGCCTTGATCGACCGCCTGATCATTACCCTGCTGGCGGGCGGACATGTGCTGCTGGAAGGGCCACCGGGCCTGGCGAAAACGACAGCGGTGCATGCGCTGGCGGCGGCCATCGACGCCTCCTATCAACGCATTCAGTTTACCCCCGACCTGATGCCCGGCGATCTGCTGGGCAGCGAGATCTACGAACCAGCCACTGGCCAGTTCCGCTTTACGCCGGGGCCGATCTTCCACGAGATCCTGCTGGCCGATGAAATCAATCGCGCACCACCCAAGGTGCAGTCAGCGCTACTCGAAGCCATGGCCGAGCACCAGGTCACCGTCGCCGGGGAGACCCGCCCGCTGCCTGACATCTTCATTGTATTGGCCACCCAGAACCCGCTGGAGCAATCCGGCACCTACCCATTGCCGGAAGCGCAGCTCGACCGCTTCCTGTTCAAAATCGTACTCGACTACCCCTCGCTCGACGAAGAGGTGGAGATCGCCCGCCGCGCCCGCAAGGTGGTGGAAGGCCATGTCGAGGCCGGCATCGAAGCGCAGTTGAAACCAGCCGACATCCTCAAGCTGCGGCGCGAGGTGGACAATGTGTTTATCGAAGAACGGCTGGAACGCTACGCCGTGGAACTGGTCGCGGCAACGCGCCATATCGAACGCTGGCGCCGCGACTGGGACGGGATCGTCACTGCCGGCGCCTCGCCGCGCGGCTCGATTTCGCTGTTGCGGGCGTCGATGGCGCGGGCATTTCTGGAAGGCCGTGATTTCGTACTGCCGGAAGACATCATCGAACTCGCGCCTGATGTGCTGCGCCATCGGCTGGTCATGAACTTTGCCGCACAGGCACAGGGCATCAGTACCGACGACATCGTTGCCGCTGCCATCGACAGTATCGAGACGCCGTGACCAGAGCGGCGGCGACCACTTCCGCGCCACTGCTCGACGACGCGGAAATCAATGCGCTGATCGATGCTGCGACAGCCGGAACCAGCGCAGCACCACAGGTCATCCGACAAGGATCGCGCAGTGGCGAACTCAGCAGCCGACAGCTTGGTGCCGGCACCGACGCTGCCGACCTGCGCAGCTACTACCCGGGTGACGACACGCGCCATATCGACTGGCGCGCTTCAGCACGCTCCACAACCACCATGCTGCGGACCTGGCATGCGGATCAACGCAACCCCTTCGTCGTACTGCTCGATCGCGGTGCCACCATGCGTTTCGGCTCGCAGCGGCGACTCAAGGTCACGCAGGCCGCACGACTCGCCCTGACGCTGCTGGCTCGGGAGGCGCACGCCGGTCGCGAAGTCGGCGCACTGGTGCTCGATCATCGCGGCCAGTGGATTCCACCCGCTGCCGGCCTGCGAGGGCTGATGCGACTGATTCCAACCATGGTGGCAGCTGCCCCGCCTGACGACGATGACAGCCCCAATCTCTGGCGCAATGCCATCACCGAACTGATACAGCGGCTCAATGAGG
>CAZQXF010000058.1:0-6452 GCA_964596975.1 uncultured Thiotrichales bacterium
CATCGTCGGGTACATCCCAGACACTCATGCCGTTACCACGGTAACCCAGCGCATAGTGGTTGGGTACTGCACCGATGCGCCGAATGGCGCCAGCTTCGAGCATCTGAGCCAGCCTGGTAATGACTTCTTGCGTGCTGACACCCAGTTGTTTGGCGATATCCGCATAGGGTGTCGGGGAGACTGGAAGGCCTCCCTGCGTCGCTTTGATCAGGCGCCGGGAAAATTCATCAGAGAAATCCGCTGGCATCTGTTTTCTGAAAGCGTCAATAAAGATATTTCCCATGGTTTTGCCGCCTCATACTGCAAAATGCAGGCCGATGAAATACTCCGTCAGCTTGGGCATATTCAGTACCTCGCAGCCTGTTTCGCGTTCGATATCGGCGATCACCTCCGCTACCTTTTCTGGATCGTCGGTTGCGATCACGAACCACATGTTCAGGCTGTGATCGCGGGCATAGTTATGCGCCACCTCCGGATGGCAGTTCACCTTGGTGGCAATGTTGTCGAACTGGTCTTCAGCGGCGCTCAATGCACACAGTGTCAGTGCGCCGCCGAGCTTTTCTGCGTTGTACATCGGTCCAAAGCGTGACAGAACGCCGTCGTCCAGCAATCTCCGGACATGCTCGATGAGTGTTGCCTCGGTGGTGCCAAACTGCTCAGCCAGCATCTCGAATGGGCGCTCGACCAGCGGGAAGCCGCGCTGCAGTTCGTTGATGATCTGACGATCCAGTGCATCCATTGCCGGTTATCCTCCAGCGACCTTGTTGCTGGTATCGAGATAACGGGCACCTCGTTGCTTGAATTGCCGCTTGCTGAACAGGATGTCGTAGGGAATGTGTTCCAGGCCGGCGCTCTCCCTGATTCGGTTCAGGCTGGCGATGACGCTGTCGTGGTCTAGCCCGTGAATCATCGTGAACAGGTTGTAACGCCACATCGGCAAGCGCCGGGGGCGGCGATAGCACAGCGTGATGCAATCATATTTGCCGAGTTGCTGGCCAATGGCTTCGACCTGCTCATCGGGAATGTCCCACACCACCATGCCGTTGGCGCGATATCCGAGTTCGTGGTGCCTGATGACCATGCCAAAACGTTTGATGGTGCCATTTTCCGTCGCCGCCCGGATGCGTTCGAGCAGGATTTCTTCGGAGACCCCAAGCTTGTCTGCCAGCGCTTTGTAGGGCTGGGCACACAGGGGAAGACCTTCCTGAATAGCGGCCATGATTCGGTTGTCGAGGTCGCTCAACACCATAGCGGGAACCCCAGGTCGATGTGGTAGGCATCTTCCATCGGCAGATTAAGTAACCGGCAGCGGCTGCGGTCGCGGATGTCACTGAGCACTTTCTCGATCTCTGCCTCGGAGGTTGCTGTGACAACGAACCAGAGGTTGAACAGGTGTTCGCGCTCATAGTTATGATTGACCTCCGGGTAGGCACTCACCATGGCAGCGACGGTTTCGAGCTGATCTTCGGGAACGGCCAATGCAGCCAATGTACTTGCGCCAAGCCGGCGTGGTCGAAACACTGGCCCAAGCCGGCTGATCATTTTGCGCTCGACCAGGCTTTCGAGCGTTTTAAGGATCGTTTCTTCGTCCGTCCCAAGCTCCTCGGCAATCGCCAAAAAGGGCCGGGAAGTCAGTGGAAAGTCGCGTTGAAAATCGTTCAGCAACCGGTATTCGAGTCGAGACAGCTCAGGTCTTTTGTTGTTAGCAAGCATATACATCAGCCCAATCCCGCTAGTATTGATATTCAGTCTAGGAGACGGCTGTCATGTCGTCCTTGATCCTAGTTAAGCTTGATCTGTGTCCGGTGGTGAAACGGCGTACCTGTAGTGAAACGCTGTATCTGTGTGCCAGCTAACAGTATCTGCGACGGCAGCTCGGGTCATTGCTGGTATCATTGCCAGCCGAATCATTGAAGGGAATCGGTGGCTACGATGGCGCTGGAGCTGTACAACAAGAAAGGACATATTTGCGTTTCATTTTCCGATCTGGTGACTGGTGAGGCGGTACAAGCCAATCAGTTTCTTGTCGTCGACAATGGGCATGCTGCCATTATCGACCCGGGCGGCGAGCTGACCTACTCGCGTCTCTACATGGCGCTGGGCAAATACGTCAGCGTCAAAGGGCTGGATTACATCATCGCCTCGCACCAGGACCCGGACATCGTTGCGTCACTGAACCGCTGGATGGTCGGCACCAACTGCAAGGCCGTGGTGCCAGAGCTGTGGGAACGCTTCATTCCGCACTTCACCACCCCGGGCCGTACCAAGGATCGTCTCATCTCAATTCCTGACCAGGGCATGAACCTGCAGCTGGGCAATATTGGCCTCAAGGCGATCCCGGCGCATTTCCTTCATGCCGAAGGAAACTTCCAGTTCTACGATCCGATATCCCGAATCCTGTTCTCCGGTGACATGGGTGCCAATCTGGCGACCGGCAATCTCGACAAGCCATTTCGCAAGATCGACGAGGCGATTCCCTTCATGGAGGGCTTTCACCGGCGTTACATGAACTCGCGCAAGGTCTGCCAGCTCTGGGCCAACATGGTGCGTCAGCTCGACATCGAGTGGATGGTGCCGCAACATGGCCGACCGTTCCGTGGCAAAAAGCTGGTGCATCAGTTCTTCGACTGGATTTCGGCGCTGGAATGCGGCACCGACCTGATGACCCAGGACAACTATCGGCTCCCATGACCCCGGCCGCCCCGCGCAAACGCAAGCTGTTCTTCGCCCTGTGGCCGGATGAGGCGACGCGGCAGCGGCTGGTCGATGCGACGCGTGACATCAGTGCTGGCGGCGTACGCATGCCCGCTGCGAACCTACACATGACATTGGTATTCGTCGGTTATGTCGATGAAACCACGCAACGCTGCATGGAAGCAGCTGCGCAGCTGATCGACATGCCATCTTTCGTCATACAGCTCGATCGAATCGACAGCTTCGGCCAAAAAATCCTCTGGGCTGGCAGCAGCAAACCACCCGAAGCACTTTTTACCCTGCAGGCGCAGCTCGACACCCGCCTGGCCGACGCCTGTGGCTACCAACCGGAAGCGCGCCGCTACCGCCCGCATGTGACGCTGGAACGCAAGCTGAAACAGCCACTTCAGGCGGAGCTCGACGCCCCAGTGATCTGGAAGGCCGATCGTTTCGCGCTGGTAGAGTCAATCACGTCGCCGGAGCAGGGAGCGCCTCCAAGATACGAGCCGCTGCGTTTCTGGTCGCTATCGCCACACGGTTGACGCAGACATGAAAAAGCCCGAACAGCGAACGCTGTTCGGGCTTTTTTGATATGGCGGAGAGGCAGGGATTTGAACCCTGGGTGGGCGTGAACCCACGCCGGTTTTCAAGACCGGTACATTCAACCACTCTGTCACCTCTCCAATAGGGTTGTCGCGGTTCGATGACCGGGACTTCAGCACTGTACCGTGAAGCAATTCACGCTACAGTCGGTGACTGATCGAGCTGCGGGATTCTACCGACACAGTACGGATATTTCCAGTACCCCGCGCGCTTTTGTTAGGGTATCTTCAACACCACTGTTGTAAACGAGAGGATTCGAAAAACGATGCAACCACAGAATATTTCAGCCACACGCCCGGTGGCGGGCGCACTGGCCACCAACAAGCTGATTCGCAACACTTATATGCTGCTGTCGATGACGTTGGCCACCAGCGCTATCACGGCCGGTATCGCCATGGTGACCGGAGCACGCCCGGTTCACTGGATCATCATGCTGGCGGTATTCATCGGCATGCCGTTTCTGATCAGCGCCATGCGCAATTCCGTCTGGAGCCTGCCGCTCACCTTTCTGTTCACCGGCATCATGGGCTATATCCTTGGTCCCATTATCGGTCTGTATCTGCAGTTGCCCAACGGATCACAAATCGTGGCTACCGCCTTTGGTCTGACAGCTGCCATGTTTGTCGGCCTATCCGCCTATGCCCTTGTCAGCCGCAAGGACTTCAGCTTCATGGGTGGGTTCCTGATGGTGGGTCTGATCGTCGTCCTGGTCGCAATCGTCGCCAATATCTTCTTGCAGATCCCGGCATTGTCGCTGACGATTTCGGCCGCTGCAGTGATCCTGATGTCCGGCATGATTCTGTTCGACACCAGCCGCATGGTGCATGGTGGCGAGGATAACTACGTGATGATGACGGTATCGCTGTTCGCGAACATCTATGTGCTGTTCACGCATATGCTCAATCTGGTGGCCGGGCTGAGCGGCGACTAGTTTTTCTAGTTTTGAATTGAACAATGAGAAGCCCCGCGACGCGGGGCTTTGCTGTTTCTGGAGAAAAGAAAGAATGGAAGATCGAGTTGTCGAACTGGAGTGCCGCGTGGCATTGCAGGAGGATGCGATCGAGGCGCTGAACGCACAGGTACATGATCAGCAACAGCGTATCGATGAGCTTACGGTTGCGGTGAAAAGCCTGCAAGAGGCGCTGCAATCGTTGCGTCCGTCGATGATTGCGACGGCGCAGGAGGATGCGCCACCACCGCATTATTGAGCATGTGCCGCATGGGTGAAACAGCGCAGGTGGTCTTGATTGATCATGCACAGGATTCTTTGCGCGCCCTCGATGTTGCAGCCCGGCTGTCGATACCACTGTGCGAGCATGTACCCGATACCGCCCGTTTCGTCATGCAACTGGATGATGACGGGCTCTCCATTCAGCCGAATCAGCCTGATGCGCCAGCACCACTGCGCGCAGAATTTGTTGCTGGCAAGGCGGCCTGGCGGCGGGGTCAGGGCGAACTGATCGTCAAAGCCGTGAACATCCGGGGCAGGGCGTCTGTTACTGTGCTTGATGCCACGGCTGGGCTTGGGCGTGACGGCTTCGTATTGGCGTCACATGGTTTCGCAGTCACGCTGCTCGAACGTGATCCGATCGTGTATGCGCTGCTGGCCGACGGGATCGATCGGGCACGAGCGCATGATGCGACGCGGGAGATCGCCGCCAGCATCAGCCTCTACCAGGCGGATTTGCTGATCTGGGAACCTGACAGCAATGAGAAGCCTGATGTCGTCTACCTCGATCCCATGTTTCCTCAGCGCCGCAAGTCCGCGAAAATCAAGAAAGAGATGGCTTTGTTGCAAGACTTGTTGCGAGCACCGAGCGATGAGCGAATGCTGCTCGAACGAGCGCGCCAGCTCGCCAACACCAAGGTGGTGGTAAAACGACCGCTCAAGGCAGAACCACTTGCCGGGAAAAAAACATCCTCGCAGTTGCGCGGGCGTAGTACCCGCTTCGATGTCTATCCAGTATAAGCATCACCGACGATGATCAAAGGCTTTCTCCTCGATATGGATGGCGTGCTCTACCACGGCGATCATGCATTGCCGCATGCGCGTGAATTCATGGCATGGCTGCGTGCCTGGCCGTTTTGCTGCATTACCAACAACCCGACGCGGTCTCCGTCGGCGGTGGCGAACAGGCTTGCCCGGATGGGAATCCACGGTGTTACCCCAGAGCAGATCATCACCTCGGCGGAAGCGACGGCCAACTGGCTGGCTGAGAAAAAGCCCGGTTTTCGCTATTTCGCAGTAGGCGCGGCCGGATTACAGGAGGCGTTAGCCCGCAAAGGGGAGGAGAGTCGGGAGGATGCCGATTTCGTCGTCGTTGGTGAAGGTGCGATTGACCACGACGACATCGTCACTGGCATCAATCTGGTACTGCAACGTGGTGCCTGTTTGGTTGGCACCAATCCCGATGCCAGCGTCGATGGCTCCCGCGATGGCGAGCGAGTGGTGCTTCCAGGTGGTGGTGCACTCATGGCGCCGTTTACGCTGGCGACGGGGCAAGACGCTGTTTTCATCGGTAAACCCGAGCCAGGCTTGTACCGGATGGCGTTGCAGAGGCTTGGCTTGGCGCCAGCTGAGTGCATGATGATCGGAGACCGGCCCGATACCGATATCCTCGGCGCGCAGAGGCTGGGCATGCCGACGGCTCTCGTGCGCACGGGACGTTTTGCGCCGGGCGAACCGCTGCCAGCAGGGGTCGAGCCACCGAGTATCGATGTTGACAGCCTCTTGAGTCTTCACCATGCGCTGAGGCTGAGCCAGAGCTGCTAAGCTAGCATCATGGCTGGCACAGCATTACGCGGAAGCATCTTCTATTTTATTGGTTCGCCAGTTGAACTGGGCGAAGCATCCTGGGTGTATATCGAGGACGGCCTGCTGTGGCTGGAGCAGGGGCGTGTCCATGCAGTTGGCGAGTACCGCGATCTGATCAAGACGCTCGACAGTAGCGTGCCGGTACGTGACTACCGCCATCACCTGATCGTGCCTGGCTTTATCGATGCACATCTCCACTATCCGCAATTGGAGATGATTGCCGCCTGGGGTGCGAGACTACTCGACTGGCTGGAAACCTACACCTTCCCGGTCGAAAGCCAGTTCGGGGATCCCGGTTATGCTGCACCCATTTCAGCGCGTTTCGTCGATGAACTATTAC
>CAZQXF010000058.1:6552-11532 GCA_964596975.1 uncultured Thiotrichales bacterium
GGGGATCCCGGTTATGCTGCACCCATTTCAGCGCGTTTCGTCGATGAACTATTACGCAATGGCACGACGACGGCGATGGTATTCGGATCGGTACACCGCCAGTCCGTCGAGGCGTTGTTTGTCGAAGCACAGCGCCGATCGCTGCGGTTGATCGCGGGCAAGGTGATGATGGATCGCAATGTACCCGATTCCCTTCGAGATGATGCGCCCCAAAGCTATCGTGACTCACGTGCCTTGATCGAGCGTTGGCATGGTGTCGATCGTTTGCAGTATGCCGTAACCCCGCGCTTTGCACCCACATCCACCGCGCAGCAGCTCGAGATGGCAGGACAGCTGCTGCATGAGTTTCCCGGTATCTACATGCAGACGCATATCGCGGAAACCGAAAAGGAGGTTGCCTGGGTGCGCAAGCTGTTTCCCGATGCCGCCAACTACGCGGCGGTTTACCAGCGTCATGGCTTGTTGGGCCGGCGCAGCCTGTTGGCGCATGGCATCTACCTGGATGATGAGGAGCGCGGCATGCTGGCTGCCAGCGGCGCGTCGATCGTTCACTGCCCAACCTCCAACCTGTTTCTCGGTTCCGGCCTGTTTTCGCTGCGTCAGGCGCGGGCATCTGGAACGGCGGTGGCGCTGGGGACGGATGTTGGGGCTGGCACCAGTTTTTCGTTGTTGACGACCATGAACGAGGCTTACAAGGTCCAGCAACTGCTGGGCGAGCCGCTGGACCCGTTCGATGCCTGGTATCTGGCAACATTGGGCGGCGCGAGGGCGCTGGATCTGGACGCCGTGATCGGCAGCCTGCAAGCGGGCAAAGAGGCCGATTTCCTGGTGCTGGATCTCGAAGCAACGGAATTGTTGCGATTCAGACTACAACATTGCCACGAGCTGTCTGAAATGCTGTTCGTGCTGATGATGCTCGGGGATGATCGTCTGGTGCAGGAAACCTGGGTACTCGGCAGTGTGGCATGGGCGCGTGATGACAGCATGGATAGCGGAGGGCAGGCAGATGGTTGAAACAACACAATATCGGGTACGGGAAGGGTCACGTTTTCCTCGTGGTGTCACGGTCTGCCCTGGGGGCGTGAACTTCTCCGTCATCAGCCGTGGTGCCACCGGGATCGCGCTGCAACTCTACGAGGCCGCCGACAGCGAGGCGCCGTTTCAGGTTATCGAACTCGATCCGAAGGTGAACCGCACCTATATCGTCTGGCATGTGTTTGTCGAGGACTTGCCGGAAGGGGTCTGGTACACATGGCGTGCCTGGGGGCCGCGCAATAATGGTCAGCGCTTCGATCCCGATATCGAATTGGTCGACCCGTGGACTACTGCTGTATCGGACAGGCTGTGGGATCGCTGGGCCGATGGTAGCGGCCATTCGGTGCGCAGCATGCGCGCAATGGTCGTTGATAATCGGCGTCCAGTGTCGGATGTTCCCATGCCTTGTGAGCGCGACCCCGGCGATATGATCTATCGCGCTGAAGAGGCAGTCATCTACGAGCTGCATGTTGGCGGTTTTACGCGCCATCCCAGCGCCGGCGTCGACGAGGCGCGGCGCGGCACTTTCCTGGGCCTGATCGAGAAAATCCCCTATATCAAATCGCTGGGTGTCACCCATGTCGAGCTGTTGCCGGTGATGGCCTTCGACGAGGACGATGTGCCTCCGGCGGTTGCGGCACGCGGCTTGCGCAACTATTGGGGCTACAGTCCGCACAGCTTCTACTCGCCGCATCCGGCCTATTGTGTCCGGCCTGATCGGGGTGAGCATGTCGCCGAGTTTCGCGACATGGTGGAAGCGTTTCATGATGCGGGGCTGGAGGTGATTATCGATGTGGTGATCAACCATACGGCCGAGGGCGGGGCCGACGGGCCGACCATCAATTTCAAGGGGCTTGGCAACGAGATTTTCTATCATGTTGATCCCGAACATGGTTATGCCTACCGTGATTACACTGGTTGCGGCAACACCATCAATGCCAATCAGCCAATGGTCAGCGCTTTTTTGCTTGAGTGTCTCGAATTCTGGGCGACTGAGATCGGTGTCGATGGTTTTCGCTTCGATCTGGCCAGCGTGCTGTGCCGCGACGTGAATGGCGAACCCATGGAAAACCCGCCAATCGTCTGGAGTATCGAGCTGTCGCCGCTACTGGCGAGTAAACGCATTATCGCCGAAGCCTGGGATGCGGCGGGACTCTACCAGGTCGGGCGTTTTCCCGGCTACCGCTGGAGCGAATGGAATGGGCGTTACCGCGATGTGATGCGGCGTTTCGTGCGCGGTGATCGCGGTATTGTTGCCGAAGTGGCAACGCGGATCGGCGGCAGTAGCGACTACTATCAACCCGCCGACCGCCATCCGTTCAACAGCGTCAATTTCATCACTTGTCACGACGGCTTCACGCTGTGGGATCTGGTCAGCTACAACCGCAAACACAATGAAGCCAATGGCGAGAACAACCGCGATGGCCACAACGACAATCTGAGCTGGAACTGCGGCGCGGAGGGGGAGACAACAGACCCGCAGGTACTGTCACTGCGGCACAAGCAGGCGCGCAACTTCATGGCCGTGCTGATGCTCAGTCAGGGCAATCCGATGATTCTCGCGGGTGATGAGGTGCTGCGTAGCCAGCGGGGCAACAACAATGCCTGGTGTCAGAACAACGAGCTGGGCTGGTTCGATTGGGATCTGGTGGAAAAAAATGCCGATATGCTGCGCTTCACCCGCGAAATGATCGCCCTGCGCCGGCGGCATCCGTCATTGATGCGGCGCCAGTTTCTTAATGGCGAAGTGCTCGCGCTCACCGGGATTCCGGATATCCGCTGGTACGGCACCGATCTGCAACCACCCGAGTGGGATGATCCGGTGGCGCAGGTACTGGCGTTCACGCTCTCCGCCATTCGCGAGGGTGAGGCGCATTTGCATGTGATTATGAACATGTCGGATCTGGACATGGTTGCGCCCGTGCCGGCGCTGCCCGGTGTCGAATGGCGCCCTGTCGTCGATACCGGGCAGCATTCGCCCAACGATATCACCCCGCCTGATCACGCCGTGCCACTGGCAACCTCAGACTACAAGGTGCGTAAACGCAGTATCGTGGTGCTGGAAGGGGCGTGGTCTATTGCGCGACTGCCGGCGACACAGGGTTGAGAATCCGCACTTTCTGCTCGGGGAACCGGGCGTCATCGCGCCAGGGCAGCAACAGCGTCACTGGCTTCGGTGCGCGGCGGCACAGATCGGGGCGAGTACGATAAACCGCCAGTTCGACCAGATCCTGCCTTGGCGTCAGCGCCAGCTGGAAGTCCCTGGCGGCGGTGCAGCCGGTGGAAATGACGGTGATTTCGACGCCATCACGGCTGATATCAATCGCTCGCAAGGTTTCCAGTTTCTTCATGTGATTGCGTGGGTCGGGGTTCATGGTGGCTGCCGTCAGTTGGCATCCAGTGATAGACAGGACAGGAATCCACGCCAAAGCAGCGGCTCTGAACGCTGTGGCGGGAACCCGCCTTATCCTCATCCAGCCGCCGAGCACCAACAACAGCATCAGGATGACGGGGGAGAAGCCACCAAGGCCAAAGCGCTTGTTTCCCTTGGTTTCACCCGCGCTACTGTTGTTGCCAAAGTCACTGGCCTGGTTGCTTGAGCGCTCTTTTTCGCTGATAGCTTCTTCGATGTCTGCCTTGAAGTAGGGGACGCGTGTCATCACGTCGTAGAGGCCCGGCTGTCCGCAGCCGATCCCCCAGCTGGTGATACCGCCAAGATAAGGCGTCTTGCCGTCAAACAAGATCATTGGGCCGCCGCTGTCGCCGAAGCAAGTACCGACGTTGCCTTCAGGCCGCCCGGCACAGACCATGGCATCGGTGACGGGGGAGGGGGTGCCAGTGCCCAGTACCTGCTGAATCGCCCGGGTACATACCTGATTGCTTACCAGCGGTACAGCCACTTCAAACAGGACATACTCGATCGGAGTTGGTGGTGCATCGTCGCCGGGGGCAACAGGCTCCTGTTGGCCGCGGCCGAGCATATAGGCAGGCGCAGCTGCGGAGATTGCGGCATCCAGCAGGTCGCTCGGCGCAATCGCAATCGGCGTTACGCCCAGCGGTTCGCGCTCAAGGCGAAGCAGCGCGATATCGTTATTGATGGTGGTTGGATCGTAGCGGTCATGGACGAGGATGTCGGTAACGGCGATGACATTCTCCTGATCGGTTCGCAGGTCGTGGCCACCGACATTGACGACCAGCGCCTCAGCCAGGGTATCGGTAACGCAGTGAGCGGCGGTCACCACCCAGACGCCACCAATCCAGGTTGCACCACAAAAGCTCTCCGTTGGTGTGATGTGGTCGCTGTAGCCGAAGGAGGCAACTTCACCGACCGCGCTACGCAGCGCTGCGCCAGCCTCGTCGCTGACGCTGACAGCAGGAATGCCCGTCACGGCGTGTTGCAATGTGCCAAGAAACGTTCCACTGACGTTATTGTAGATGATGGCGCCGATGCCACCCCCGGCTTCGCAGTTACGTACCTTTTCCGCAAAGGTATTGTTGCCACGCAGAATCAGGCAGATGCTGCCGCGAACACCGGCGCAAGGTTCAGAAGCCAGGCCGCAGTCCACCAGCCTGCCGGAGAACAGCTGCAGCGGCGAGCCCTGAAGATAACTCGCCTGGTAGCTTGTTTCCGCTACCGTCACGCTCAGCACCTTGCTCATCAGCGCGGTCATGTATGGCCAGTCATTCGGTTCGGATTCGACACCGCCAATGATTCTCGGCTGGATCAGTGACGCCGCCAGCAGTGGCAGGCTCATCGCCAGCAGCGCCAGCGATATGAAAACGGAACGGATCTTGTGCATTGCCTGGACACCTGCGGGGTCTGAATGGTCACACATAGTCTAAACCATGCGTGGAGAGGAATGCGCTACGCGCCGCTCAATCCATCGAAAGACGGCTCGTTGGCACATCGCCCGAGGATGAGCGAATGAATTCGCCCCTACAACG
>CAZQXF010000059.1:0-11488 GCA_964596975.1 uncultured Thiotrichales bacterium
TTTCGACCTCGACCATACACATGCGGCAGTTGGCAGCGACCGATAATTTCTTGTGGTAGCAAAAGCGAGGGATGTCGATACCCGCCTCGTCAGCGACCTCGATCAGCATGCGCCCCGGCGCGGTCTCGACAGTAATGCCATTAATTTCGAGAGTGATCTTATCGCTCATGCCTCAGCACCCCCGGCCAATACCGACTCGCCATCACCAGCGACCATGCTGCGGCCATGTTCGATGTAATACTGGAATTCATGCCGATAGTGTTTGACGAAACTCTGCACCGGCATGGCGGCCGCATCACCGAGTGCACAGATGGTGCGCCCCATGATCTTGCCGGCGATATCGTCGAGCTTTTCCAGATCTTCGGCACGCCCCTTGCCTTCGACAATTCGGCACAGCATGCGGTAGAGCCACCCAGTGCCCTCACGACAGGGCGTGCATTGGCCGCAAGATTCAGAGTAGTAGAAACGCGATAGTCGCTGTAGCGCTTTGACCATATCGGTGGTTTCATCCATCACGATGACAGCCCCGGACCCGAGAAAAGAGCCGACTGAGGCAATCGCGTCATAGTCCATGTTCAGCTGCATCATTTCATCCCCGGGTACGACGGGTACCGACGACCCACCAGGGATAACCGCCTTGAGCTTGCGCCCTTTCCAGATACCACCTGCGAGACCCAGCAGGTCCGCAAACGGGGTACCCAGCGGGATCTCGTAGTTGCCGGGTTTGGCCACGTGACCGGAAACCGAAAACAACTTTTCTCCACCCGCCTTTTCAACGCCCAGCTCGGCGAACCACTCACCGCCTTTACGAATAATGGCAGGTACCGATGCCAGCGACTCGGTGTTGTTGATCGTGGTCGGCTTGCCATAGAGACCGAAATTGGCGGGGAACGGTGGTTTGAATCGCGGCTGTCCCTTTTTGCCCTCCAGCGATTCGAGCAACGCCGTCTCCTCGCCGCAGATATAGGCACCCGCGCCCAGTGAAGGATACAGATCGAAATCGACGCCGGAATCAAGAATATTCTTGCCCAGATAGCCGGCGTCGTAAGCCTCCTTGACAGCGGCTTCGAAACGCAGATAGGGCTCATCGAGAAATTCGCCGCGCATGTAGTTGTAGCCGACAGTGGCGCCAATCGCATAGCCAGCGATGATCATGCCCTCGACCAGCGCATGCGGGTTGAAACGCAGGATATCCCGATCCTTGCAGGTGCCTGGCTCCGATTCGTCCGAATTGCAGACGATATATTTCTGCCCTGGCGCACTGCGCGGCATGAAGCTCCATTTCAGCCCGGTCGGAAAACCTGCACCGCCCCGGCCACGGAGATTGGATTTCTTGACCTCCTCGATGACGTCATCGGGCGACATCTTCTCTTTGAAGATCTTTTCCAGGGCTTCATAGCCACCAACCTTGCGGTAGGTTTCAAGCGTATGCGCCTGATCGCCAAACTGGAGGGTGTTGAAACAGATACTGTTTGTCATTTCGCCTGATCCAGTTGATCGAGGATTTCGTCGACTTTCTCGATGGTGAGATGTTCATGATAGACATGATCCACCTGCATCATTGGCGCGCCGCAGCAACCAGCCAGACACTCTTCCTCTTTCTTGAGAAAGAATTTGCCATCCGGCGTACTCTCGCCCAGCTTGATGCCGAGCCGGTTTTCGAGGTGGGCAACTATTTCGTCGGCACCGCGCAACATGCAGGAAATATTGTTGCAGACTGATATTTCGTGCTTGCCAACCGGCTCGAGATTGAACATCGAGTAGAAACTGGCCACCTCATAGACGGCGATTTCTGGCATGCCGATATAGTCAGCCACGGCGTCCATCATGTCGACGCTGAGATGGTGCTGCGGATCGTGATGCTGAACCGCCCGCAACGCCGCCAACACCGCCGACTGACGCTTGTCGTCGGGATAGCGGGCCAGCCAGCCGTCGATTTCCTGCTTGAGCGCATCCCCCAGCAGATCTGACTTTCGCTTCGTCTCAGTCGTCATTAGCGGTCGATCTCCCCAAAAACGATGTCCTGCGTGCCGATGATGGTGACCACGTCGGCCAGCATGTGACCCCGCGACATCTCGTCCAGCGCTTGAAGATGCGCATAGCCCGGTGCACGGATCTTGACCCGAAAAGGCTTGTTGGCACCATCTGAAATCATGTTGATACCGAACTCGCCCTTCGGGTGTTCGATGGCGGTATACACCTCGCCCTCGGGCAGCGAGTAGCCTTCGGTAAACAGTTTGAAGTGGCTGATCAGCGATTCCATGCGCTCTTTCATCTCGACCCGCGATGGCGGCGCGATATGCGGATCGTCAACCATCACCGGACCAGGATTGGCACGTAGCCACTCCACGCACTGGCGAATGATGCGATTGGCTTGGCGCATTTCCTCGACCCGAACCAGATATCGGTCGTAGGAGTCTCCCTCCTTGCCAACAGGAATATCGAACTCGACCCGATCATAAACCTCATAAGGTTGCTTCTTGCGCAGATCCCATTCCACGCCGGACCCGCGCAACATCGGGCCAGTCAGCCCCATCTGAAGTGCTCTTTCGGGGCTGACGACACCAATACCCACCAAGCGCTGCTTCCAGATTCGGTTGTCCGTCAGCAGCGTTTCATACTCGTCGACATAGCCGGGAAATCGGTCGGTGAAATCCTCGATGAAGTCGAGCATCGTACCTTCACGATTGGCGTTCAGCCGTTTCAGATCCGCCTTGCTGCGAAACCGGCTCTTTTCATACTTCGGCATGCTGTCGGGCAGATCGCGGTAAACCCCGCCTGGACGGTAGTAGGTGGCATGCAGGCGCGCACCGGAAACGGCCTCGTAGACATCCATCAGATCCTCGCGTTCGCGGAACGCATAGAGGAACATCGTCATCGCGCCGACATCGAGCGCATGGGCACCGATCCACAGCAGATGGTTCAGAATCCGGGTGATCTCATCAAACATCACACGGATATATTGCGCCCGCAGCGGCGGCTCAATACCAGCCAGCTTCTCGATCGCCATCACGTAGGCATGCTCGTTACACATCATCGAGACGTAGTCGAGCCGGTCCATATAGCCGATGCTCTGGTTATACGGCTTGTTTTCGGCAAGTTTTTCGGTGCCCCGGTGGAGCAATCCGATATGAGGATCGGCGCGTTGAATCACCTCGCCATCCATCTCCAGCACCAAGCGCAGAACGCCATGCGCTGCCGGATGCTGGGGACCAAAATTGAGTGTGAAGTTCCTGATCTCAGGCATCGTCGCCTCCCTTGATGGGCGCCGCCTCGGCAGCTGCTTCACGTCTTACCTTAGGCACCAGTACACGCGGTTCAATCGAAACCGGCTGATAAATCACACGCCGAGTCTCCGGGTCATAGCGCATTTCCACATTGCCGATCTGGGGAAAGTCCTTGCGAAAAGGATGGCCGACAAAACCATAGTCGGTGAGTATTCGGCGAAGATCGGGATGGCCTTCAAAAATAATGCCAAACAGATCGAAAGTCTCGCGCTCATACCAGTTGGCCGCATTCCAGATATCGATAACCGAGGGGACAACCGGCATCGACGTGTCGGGGCAGTAAACGCGAATACGCAGACGACGATTGTTCGCCACCGACAACAACAGATACTCAACTGCGAAACGGTCGTCGGCCAGATCTGGTTCCGGCACATCATCGAAAGTAAAACGTCCGGCCGTCACCGGTTCGACGCCCCGACTGAAGCCGGTCGACGATGCCTCATCGGTTTTCCACTCCGAAGTCCCGTAGCCAAGGAAATCGACGCCGAACAGGTCGATCAATTGCTCGTAACCGTAGCTATCGCGCAATACCCGTGACACCCGTAGCAAGTCGTCTGCGCCGACGGTCAATGTTGTTTCCCCAAAACCACCCAGCGACGATATCGCCGCATCAGGGAATGTCTCGGTCAAACTGTCAACGAGCGATTTTGAACCTTCATTCATCGGCAGATCCCCTGCTTATCGGGCGATGGTATTGGTACGGTGAATTTTGTCCTGAAGCTGGATAATGCCGTAGAGCAACGCTTCTGCGGTAGGGGGACAACCGGGCACATAAATGTCGACTGGCACGATGCGGTCACAGCCCCTGACCACCGAATAGGAATAGTGGTAATACCCGCCGCCGTTGGCACAGGAACCCATTGATATGACCCAGCGTGGCTCTGCCATCTGGTCGTATACCTTGCGCAGCGCAGGTGCCATCTTGTTGCACAGCGTACCGGCGACAATCATGACGTCCGACTGACGTGGACTGGGACGAAAGATAATGCCGAATCTATCGAGATCGTAACGCGCTGCTCCCGCCTGCATCATCTCAACGGCACAACAGGCGAGCCCGAAGGTCATTGGCCACATCGAGCCGGTTCTGGCCCAGTTGATGAGCTTGTCAGCCGTGGTCGTTACGAACCCTTTTTCAAGTACGCCCTCTATTCCCATTCCAGAGCCCCCTTGCGCCACTCGTAGATAAAACCAACGATGAGAATACCTAGAAAAATCGCCATTGCGACAAGACCGAAGATGCCGATCTGATCCAGCACGATGGCCCACGGAAACAGAAATGCGATTTCAAGATCGAAAATAATGAAGAGGATTGCAACGAGATAGAAACGGACGTCGAACTTCATCCGTGCATCTTCAAATGCCTCAAAACCACACTCGTAGGGGGAATTCTTGGCGGGATCGGGACGACTGCTGCTCAACATGAAGCCCATCCCCATTGCCGCTACGCCAACGACGATACCGATGGCAAGAAAAATCAGGATGGGAAGATACTGTTCCAGCATACTTCAGGCTCCGCTTTTCCGTTTATGCCAATCACTCGAACCAGCAAAAACGATCAGTGACGGCCTGACTGGCATGTCAGACTCGAACTCAAATCAGGGCGTATTGTGACAGAAAACGTTCCCCGACTCACTAACTAGTGACCTGAAGGTTTCTATTGCGACATCAAGAAAATTTATCGGCTTTTTGCCGTGAACTTATGAAGAACGAGCGGATATCGCGAATGCAACAAGAGAATTTGACAGAACAGTCAAACCAATCGAGACATCAGGTCATCTGTTGACCCTAATCGAAAAACCCTGAAAAAATGGTGCCGATGGCCGGAGTCGAACCGGCACGGCTTGCGCCACTACCCCCTCAAGATAGCGTGTCTACCAATTCCACCACATCGGCATTTATTCAGGAATATCGGCAGGCAGACCTTTCTGCCCACTTTCTTGCTTGACGGCGGATCCAGTTGTCGGAATATCCGCCACTGGCGCCGTATCGACGGTTGGTTGCGGTGCAACCGTTTCGATTTTGTCGATGACCGACTCGATCCCACCCGCGTTTTTCGCCTGATAGGAAACGATGTAAGCCAGCGCCAGGCAGTTGAGGAAAAACAATGCTGCGAGTATTGCTGTCGTCCGCGTGAGAAAGTTGCCTGCCCCGCGCGAGCCAAATACGGTTCCCGATGCGCCGCTACCAAAAGCCGCGCCAGCGTCCGCACCCTTACCATGCTGCATCAAAACGAGCGTAATAATGCTGATGGACAAAAGTACTTCCGAAATCATCAAAACCGTATAGATCATGCTTGTTTGAACCTTGGTTAGTTGGCCGCGGTGCAGATACCGAGGAAATCCTCGGCCTTGAGTGACGCTCCACCAATCAGGCCACCATCGATATCCGGCTTGGCGAACAGCTCAGCCGCATTGTCCGGCTTGACACTGCCACCGTAGAGAATCTGCAAACCCTCTGCAACCGCGGCATCTTGCGCAGCTATCCGTGTACGGATGAACTCATGAACCGCCTGCGCCTGTTCTGGCGATGCTGTTTTGCCGGTACCAATTGCCCAGACGGGCTCGTATGCAATAACCGAGTTTGCCATCGCTGCGATGCCGACCAGATCGACGACCGCATCCAACTGACGCGCGACGACCTCTTCGGTGGTACCGTTCTCACGTTCTTCGAGCAATTCCCCAACACACAGGATGGGCACCAAGCCAGCCTGCTGTGCCGCCTGGAACTTGCTGGCGGTGATTTCGTCAGTCTCACCAAACAGGCTACGGCGCTCGGAATGCCCAACAATGGCGTAGTGACAACCGATCTCTTTCAACATGGGCGCGGCAACTTCACCAGTATAAGCACCCTGTTCATGCTCCGAATTGTCCTGCGATCCGAGCTTGACAGCAGAACCCGACAGCAGATCGCGAACCTGTGGAAGGTAAGGATAAGGAGGGCACACGGCGACGTCGGCATTCTTGACATCACTCATACCAGCCAGAATCCCACTGACCAATGCTTCATTTCCCGCGAGGGATCCGTTGAGCTTCCAGTTGCCAGCCACGAGTATCTTTCGCATTATTGTCGAGCCCTTAAGTCTGTCGCCATTCGAGAGGCGGGAAGCTTACCGATGGTCGCTAGTAAAAGCAACATCATGATTACGCCAGCCCTGATCCGATGCCAGCACGGCCAAGATATCTTTACCGCACAACGGAAAACGGCAGCGCCGAAGCCTGCCGTTTTCCTGTTAGCGCCGTCTGTCAGTGGTAGCGCGGGCGTGAATCAAGCCGCTGCGGAACGTACCGCATCAGCAATCTGTGCAGCATAAGCGTTGACGAGTTGCTCGTCCTGCCCTTCGACCATCACCCGAATCAGTGGCTCCGTGCCCGATGGGCGCAGCAACACGCGGCCTCGATCGCTCAACTGCGCCTCGACATCCCTGACCGCTTCCTGAATGACGGTTGAACTGTCGAGATCGATTTTTTCTTGCAGCGGCACGTTCACCAACGTCTGCGGAAAACGCTGCATGCCTTCACGCAAATCACGCAATGAGCGCCCGCTGTTGATCATCACATGCAACACCTGGAGTGCTGCGACAATACCATCGCCGGTGGTGGTTCGATCCAGACAGATGATGTGTCCTGACGATTCGCCGCCAAGCTGCCAGCCTTCGGTCATCAGTCGCTCCATGACGTAGCGGTCACCCACCTTGGCGCGCTCGAACGGGATCTCGTGTTGCGCCAGCGACACTTCAAGCCCGAGGTTGCTCATCTGCGTACCGACAACACCACCCTGAAACTGACCTTCCTTCTTGCGGCCATGCGCGATGACATAGAGGATTTCATCACCATCGACGATCTCACCCTTTTCATCGACCATGATCAGGCGATCACCATCACCATCCAGCGCAATCCCCAGATCGGCGCCATTGCTGATCACTGCCTCGGCCAGGCGTTGAGGCGCGGTGGCACCGCAATCGCGGTTAATGTTCAGCCCATCCGGCGCCGCGGCAATACTTGTCACCTGCGCACCAAGCTCGCTGAACACATGTGGCGCACTGTGATAGGTCGCGCCATTGGCACAATCAACTACGATCTTGAGACCATGCAAGGCATCCGATGACGGGATCGTTCGTTTGCAAAACTCGATATAGCGCCCAGTGGCATCATTGATGCGCTCCGCCTTGCCAAGCTTGTCCGACGAGACGACCTCCATCGGCCGATCCATCTGCGCCTCGATTTCCTGCTCGACCTCATCGGGAAGCTTCAGACCATGACCAGAGAAAAACTTGACGCCGTTGTCATAATAGGGATTGTGCGAGGCACTGATGACGATACCCGCAGAGGCACGAAAGGTCCGGGTCAGGTAGGCAATCGCCGGCGTTGGCATGGGCCCCACCAGTTTGATATCAACCCCAGCCGCCGACAGGCCAGCCTGCAAGGATGATTCGAGCATATAGCCCGAGATTCGCGTGTCCTTGCCGATCAGAACCGAGCCCTGATAGTGATTCGCCAGCACCTTGCCGACGGCCCACCCAAGCTTGAGAATAAACTCGGGCGTCATTGTGGGATCACCCACCCGTGCACGAATGCCATCAGTACCAAAGTATTTTCTTGTCATGATTCCCTCATATGCTGTAGCGCTTCGACCAGGCTGATCGCCTGCATGGTCTCTTTGACATCATGGACCCGAAGAATATTCGCGCCGCGTTCTACCGCCAACGCCGCCAGAATTGCACTCGCCGTTACCCGTTCAGATACCGGCAGGTCGAGCAAGTTCCCGATCATCGACTTACGCGACATGCCTACCAACACCGGACAGTCCAATGATGCGAACTCAGTCAACCGCGCCAAGATTTCATAATTGTGCGCGAGTGACTTGCCAAAGCCGAACCCAGGATCCACCACAATTCTACGCCTGTCGATTCCGGACGCAGTGCAGGCATCAACTCTTGAATCCAGAAAGCGGATGATATCGGCAACCACATCATCATACTGTGGATCAGTCTGCATTGTGCGTGGTGAGCCCTGCATGTGCATCAGACAAACCGACACGCTGCTGTCAGCAATCACCTCGATGGCGCCAGGCTCACACAGCGCAAGCACATCGTTGATCATGGACGCCCCAGCATCGATTGCTGCACGCATGACCGCCGGCTTGCTCGTATCGACTGATACCGTGGCGCCCAGCTCATCCACCAGTAACTCGACCACTGGCACTACCCTCGCCAGCTCATCCTGTGTCGCAACGGGTTCGGCGCCAGGGCGTGTCGACTCGCCACCCACATCGATGATAGTCGCACCTTCCTGCAGCATTTTCTCCGCTTGCCGCAGCGCCGCATCCTGAGCGGCATATCGTCCGCCGTCCGAGAACGAATCCGGGGTGACATTGAGAATCCCCATCACCTGCGTGGCCGATAAATTGATTTCCATACTTTGTCGGTAACTAGTCAAGTGGGTAGAAAAATAGAACCGTGACTGCTCAGATTGCCGCTACCATCAAAACGAAAGAGGCTCCACATGATGGGAGCCTCTCCTTAGCTTTATCGCGGATGTGCAGACCAGCTAGACCTGCCCGGCAGGATCGCCGATCGTACCACCCTTATCTTTGCCGTCCTTTTTATCGACTGCTCTGACATCGTCATCCCGGCGGCCTTCGGGCGTACCTGAATCGTCATCATCACTGGTCCAGTCGGCAGGTGGTCCAGGTTCGCGTCCTTCCATGATGGCATCGATTTGATCGCTGTCGATGGTTTCGTACTTCATCAACGCTTCCGCCATCTTGTGCAGCTTATCGATATTCTCTTCGAGAATCTGCTTCGCACGTGCGTAATTCGTATCGATGACGTGGCGAATCTCTTCATCGATCAAGTGCGTCGTCTCATCAGACATCGCCTTGTGCTGTGTAACCGAGCGTCCAAGGAACACCTCGCCCTCTTCCTCCGAATAGGCAAGCGGCCCCAACTTGTCCGACAAACCCCAGCGCGTCACCATATTGCGCGCGATATCCGTGGCGCGCTCGATATCGTTGGAAGCGCCGGTGGTGACGTAGTCCGCGCCAAAAATCAGCTCTTCCGCGATACGACCACCGAACAGGCTAGAAATCTGGCTGTTGAGATGGCGCTTGCTATGACTGTAGCGATCCTCTTCGGGAAGAAACATCGTCACACCCAGTGCGCGTCCACGAGGAATAATGCTGACCTTGTAGACTGGATCATGATCCGGCACCAGGCGGCCAACGATCGCGTGACCAGCCTCGTGGTAAGCGGTGAGTTTTTTCTCATCCTCTTTCATGACCATGGAACGACGCTCGGCACCCATCATGATCTTGTCTTTCGCCTTCTCGAAGTCCTCCATATCGACGGTCTTCTTGTTGGCCCGCGCGGCGAAAAGCGCCGCCTCGTTGACGAGGTTGGCCAAGTCGGCACCGGAGAAGCCGGGCGTACCACGTGCGATCAGCGACGGCTTGACGTTGTCACCCAGTGGCACCTTGCGCATGTGAACCTTGAGAATCTGCTCGCGCCCACGCACATCGGGCAATGGCACGACAACTTGTCGATCGAACCGTCCTGGTCGCAGCAACGCCGGATCAAGAACATCGGGACGGTTGGTGGCAGCGATGACGATGACGCCTTCCTTGCCGTCGAAGCCGTCCATTTCGACCAGCAACTGATTGAGTGTCTGTTCGCGCTCATCGTGACCACCGCCCAGACCGGCACCACGATGGCGACCTACCGCATCGATCTCGTCAATGAAGATGATGCAGGGCGCATGTTTTTTCGCCTGCTCGAACATGTCGCGGACCCGGGATGCACCCACACCGACGAACATTTCGACGAAATCGGAACCGGAAATGCTGAAAAACGGTACTTTTGCCTCACCCGCAATCGCTTTTGCCAGCAGGGTTTTACCCGTGCCAGGCGAGCCAACCATCAAGACGCCACGAGGAATCTGACCACCCAGCTTCTGGAATTTGCCCGGATCACGCAGGAATTCGACAAGCTCGGAGACTTCTTCCTTGGCTTCTTCACAGCCAGCAACATCGTTGAAAGAGACCTTGATCTGGTCTTCCCCCATCAGACGCGCCTTGCTCTTGCCGAAGGACATTGCCCCGCGACCACCGCCGCCACCCTGCATCTGGCGCAGGAAGAACACCCAGACGCCGATCAGCAACAGCATCGGGAACCAGCTGATCAGAATATCGAGCAACAAGGAACGCTGCTGCGGCGGACTCGCCACGATCTCGACATTGTTGGCCAGCAGATCGTTGACCATCTCCGGATCATCTGGGGTGTAGGTCGTAAAACGCTCACCGCTGGCGGTGATGCCTTCTACCTGACGACCATCGATATGAACGGTCTTCACCCTGCCCTGTTTCACCTCGGAGATGAACTGGGTATAGGACAATCCCGTCGTTGGGGAAGTCTGGTGGTTGAAACCGTTGAATACCGACATCAGTACTACGGCGATCACCACCCACAAAATCAGATTTTTTACCAAATCATTCAAAGCCGAATCCTCAATCAGGCCAATATTCGTACAGCTACCGGGTGTGCAACGTCAGTTTCTGGGACCGTCTTGCAGACGAGCATTAACCTTCCGGCATACTGCATTCAACCATACTACAGTTTAAATCCACGGGCCAATGCATAGACCTCACGACTGCGAGGACGTGATGCCTTTGGTTTGCGCACCGTTACCGAGGCAAACTGACGACGCAATCCAGCGCAATACGTATCGAATCCCTCACCCTGAAACAGCTTGACAAGAAAGCCACCTTGCGGCACCAACACTTGCTCAGCCAGATCCAGCGCCAATTCGGCGAGGTACATTGCCCGCGGCAAATCCACCGCCGCGTTACCACTCATATTGGGGGCCATATCCGAAATCACAAAACCAGCCTTACTGTCGCCAAGGGTTTCGAGAATCTGCTCGAGCACGGCATTTTCAGTGAAATCGCCCTGCACAAAAGTAACGTCGGGCAGCGAATCCATCGGTAGAATGTCACTGGCAATCACCTTTACGGCGCCATCGTAATGACGCGACAGATACTCGCTCCAGCTCCCAGGCGCCGCCCCCAGATCGACAACCTGCATCCCCCGCCTGAACAAATGGTAACGTTCATCGAGCTCCATCAGCTTGTAGACCGCCCGCCCGCGGTAGCCTTCCTGCTGCGCGCGCTGCACGAACTCGTCGGCAAAATGCTCATCCAGCCAGCGG
>CAZQXF010000060.1:0-3116 GCA_964596975.1 uncultured Thiotrichales bacterium
AGCCCAACCGCCGTAGCATCCGCCATCTCCATGTCTAAACCCGCGCATCATGACAGTTTCGAGTGGCTGCGCAGTGAGCCGATCGAGTCATTGAACCTGGTGGTGGAGGAGTATCGGCATGTCCAGACTGGGGCGGTGCATTACCACCTGAAGTCGGACAGTGATGAGAACGTGTTTCTGGTGGGCTTGCGCACCGTGCCGATGGATGACACCGGGGTGGCGCATATCCTGGAGCACACCGCGCTGTGCGGGTCGAAGCACTATCCGGTGCGTGATCCGTTTTTCATGATGATCCGGCGCTCGCTCAACACCTTCATGAATGCGTTCACCAGCAGTGACTGGACGGCGTACCCGTTTGCCAGTCAGAACCGCAAGGATTTTTTCAATTTGCTGGATGTCTATCTCGATGCTGTGTTCTTCTCCAATCTGAACGAGCTGGATTTTCGTCAGGAAGGCTGGCGGCTGGAGTTTGCCGAGCGCAGCAACCCGGATACGCCGCTGGAGTTCAAGGGGGTGGTCTACAACGAGATGAAGGGCGCGATGAGTTCGCCGGTGAGCGTGCTGTGGCAGGAGTTGACGAGCAAGCTGTTCCCGACCACGACCTACCACTACAACAGCGGTGGCGAGCCGGAGCATATTCCTGACCTCAGTTATGAGGAGCTGGTGGCGTTCTATCGCAAGCACTACCACCCGTCGAATGCGATCTTCATGACCTTCGGCAATATCCCCGTGGCAGAGCTGCAGCAGCGGTTCCACGACCAGGCCTTGTCCCAGTTCGAGAAAATGGATGAGGTCGTCGATGTAACGGATGAAAAACGCTATGAATCACCGCTGACGTTCGAGTCGGTATATGCAGCAGACGAGGCCGACAATGGCGACCGTACCCATATCGTGATGGCCTGGTTGCTGGGGCGGAGTATCGACACGATGGAGGCGCTGCGCACCAATCTGATGACCTCGTTGCTGTTGGATAACAGCGCCTCGCCACTGCTCCATGCCCTGGAGACCACCGAGCTGGGTAGCGCGCCATCGCCGATGTGTGGCACCGAGGATAGCAACCGCGAAATGGCATTCATGGCGGGCATCGAAGGATCACGACCGGAGCACGCCGAGGCGCTGGAAAAGCTGGTACTCGATACGCTGGAGGAGGTGGCGCAGAAAGGTGTGCCTCAGGAACGTATCGATGCCGCACTGCACCAGTTGGAGCTGAATCAGCGCGAAATTCGGGGCGACAGCTATCCCTATGGCCTGCAACTGATTCTCGGTGGCTTGCCCGCAGCGATCCACCGGGGTGATCCGGTGGCGGCACTGAATCTGGATGCCGCGCTGGAGCAGCTGCGTGCCGAAGCGAGTGAACCGGGCTTTCTGCAGGGCATGATCAGGCGCTGCCTGCTTGACAATAAGCACCGCATTCGTCTGACGATGAAGCCTGACACCGGCTTGGCCAAGGTCAAGGAGCAGCGTGAACGCGACCGTCTCGACGCCATTCGCGCCGGCATGAGCGAAGATGACGTACAGGCGGTGATCGACCTCGCGGAGCGTCTGGCCGAGCGGCAGATGCAGGAAGATGATCCCGAGGTGTTGCCCAAGGTGACGCTGGACGATGTGCCAGACGACATCCATATTCCCCAGGGCGAGCATCGTCAGATCGCCGGACTCAATGCCACACGCTATGCCCGGGGCACGAATGGTCTTGCTTACCAGCAGATTCTGTTCGACATGCCACAGCTGAGTGACGCTCAGATCGACATCCTGCCGCATTATCTGAGCGCATTGACCGAGCTGGGGGTGGGCGACCGTGACTATACCGAGACACAAGCCTGGCAGGATGCCGTCAGCGGCGGTATCAGCGTCAGTACCCTGATCCGCGCCGGTCTCGATGACGTGCAGCAGGTTCAGGGCAAGTACGTGATCTCGGGCAAGGCGCTGGTGAGAAACCAT
This sequence comes from uncultured Thiotrichales bacterium, assembly GCA_964596975.1. Lineage (GTDB taxonomy): Bacteria > Pseudomonadota > Gammaproteobacteria > UWMA-0217 > UWMA-0217 > JALSHZ01. The sequence continues at coordinate 1,942 of CAZQXF010000060.1, forward strand.
GCGCAACTGACAGAATTGCTACGGGAAACGCTGCTGCATGCGCGTTTCGACGAGTTGCCGAAAATTCGAGAGCTGGTGGCTCAGGCGCGGATACGGCGCGAGAACAGCGTGACCGGGCATGGTCATGTGCTGGCGATGCGTGCCGCAGCCAGTGGCATGTCAGGGCGCGCGCGACTGTCGCATGTGACCCATGGTCTGGAGGGCATTCGCCGCTTGAAGGCGCTCGACGATGCCCTGGATGATCAGGCGCGCCTGGCAGCTTTCGCGGCTGAAATGGCCGAGCTGCATGCGACGCTGTCGTCTACCGACAAGGCAGTGTTGCTGATCGGTGAGCAGGAGCGGCTGGAGGCCATGGAAGAAGATATCGCCAAGTGCTGGAAAGGCGCGATGGCGACCCAGGCTGAAACCGCTTTCTCGATCCCATCCGTCAATGAAACGACCCAGCAGTGCTGGATGACCAATACCCAGGTGAACTTCTGCGCCAAAGCCTATCCGGCGGTACCGGCGGAACACCCCGATGCTGCGGCTTTCGAAGTACTCGGCGGTTTTCTGCGCAACGGCTTCCTGCATTCCCGGGTGCGTGAGCAGGGGGGCGCCTATGGTGGCGGAGCGAGTTTCGATGCCGACACCGCCGCGTTTCGTTTCTACTCCTATCGTGACCCGCGCCTGACGGAGACGCTGGAAGATTTCGATCGCTCGATCGAATGGTTACTGTCGCATCCGCACGAGTATCGCGCACTAGAAGAGGCGATTCTTGGTGTCGTCAGCAGCATCGACAAGCCGGGTTCGCCGGCGGGTGATGCCCAGAAAGCCTTTTACGGTGAACTGTTTGGCCGCACCGCAGAACAGCGTCGCGCCTATCGCGCCCGCATTCTTGCCGTTACCCTGGATGATCTCAAGCGGGTGGGTGAGGCTTGGTTGAAACCGGAGCGCGCCAGCACGGCAATTATTTCGCATGCCGGGAACCAGGATGAAGCCAAGTCACTTGGCCTGGAGATTGTTCAGCTCTGAACAGGTTCACGCTCCAGCCGTCGCCTTAGATACTGAACCCCGATTCCAGTAACTTCGTCGGCTGGAGGCTGGTTGTGCGGTTAACCGGTGCTTATTCTCGTGCCATTCAGGACAGTCAGTGGGTTCCTGACCGATGGTCTGTTGGTCAGTTTGAGCCGATTCGA
>CAZQXF010000060.1:3216-11291 GCA_964596975.1 uncultured Thiotrichales bacterium
GCCGAAATGACGAGGGCGCATGGCGTTTCAATTTAGATAATGGATATTAGCGCCAAAAGGCGTTTTGACAAGGAACAATAAAATGACAACCTCCCTATTTCACGCACTCGGCAAGAATTTTCTTGGCAATTCAGCGCAGTGGTATAAAACCACCATTTTCGCATTTCTGATCATCAACCCGATTCTGTGGTTCAGCGGTTTCCAATTTTTTGCGGGATGGGTGCTGATCGCCGAGTTCATTTTCGTGCTGGCAATGGCGCTCAAGTGTTACCCGTTGCAGCCGGGTGGATTGCTGGCCATCGAGGCCATTATTATCGGCATGACCACGACCCACAGTGTCATGCACGAGGTCGAAGCCAATCTGGAAGTGATTCTGCTGTTGGTGTTCATGGTGGCCGGCATTTATTTCATGCGTCAGTTACTGCTGTTCACCTTTACCCGGATTTTGCTGGGGGTGAAGTCGAAGCTTGTATTGTCGTTTTTATTCTGTTTTTCGGCCGCACTATTGTCGGCATTTCTCGATGCGCTGACGGTGATGGCGGTGCTGATCACGATTGCGGTTGGCTTCTATGGTGTCTATCACAAGGTCGCCTCCGGCAAAAAGTTTCATGAAGACCATGATCACAGTGGCGATCATGGTATCCATGAATTCCACCGCGAAGATCTGGAAACCTTCCGGGCATTCCTGCGTAGCCTGATCATGCATGGTGCAATCGGTACCGCGCTGGGGGGGGTGGCGACGTTGGTTGGTGAGCCGCAGAACCTGCTGATCGCGGAAAAGGCCGGCTGGGATTTTGTTACCTTTTTCGTCAAGGTCGCGCCGGTGAGCGTGCCGGTTTTTGTTGCTGGCCTCGCGACTTGTCTGTTGCTGGAATATAAGGGCTGGTTTGGCTATGGCGCGAAACTGCCGGATGAGGTTCGCGCCATACTCAGTGAGTATCAGGCCGAGCAGGAAGCGAAAATGACGAAAGAGGATATTGCTGTACTGGTCGTTCAAGGGTTGGTGGCGATTATTCTGATCCTTTCCCTCGCATTCCACCTCGCCGCCGTTGGTTTGATCGGCTTGATGATCATCGTATTGCTCACGGCCTTCAATGGCGTGATCGAGGAGCACCAGATTGGCAAAGCCTTCGAGGAGGCGCTGCCGTTTACCGCATTGCTGGTCGTGTTCTTTGCCATTGTTGCGGTCATTCATGATCAGCATTTGTTCACGCCGATCACCGATGCCGTGCTGAAACTTGATCCCGGGGTTCAGCCCGTGATGCTGTTCATTGCCAATGGCATCCTCTCGATGATTTCCGACAATGTTTTCGTCGCGACCGTCTACATCAACGAAATGGTCGCAGCACTGGAGCATGGGAGTATCAGCCGGGAGCATTTCGAGGTGCTCGCTGTCGCGGTCAATACCGGGACCAACCTGCCCAGCGTGGCGACGCCGAATGGCCAGGCCGCATTCCTGTTTCTGCTGACCTCGGCCCTGGCACCGTTGATCCGCCTGTCCTATATGCGGATGTTGATCATGGCGCTGCCTTACACACTGGTACTCAGCGTCGTTGGCGTCGCCAGTATATTGATTGCTTATTGAGCCGGCGCACCATTGTCGGGACAGCCATCTTACTGCAGACGGCAGTTCTCGACCGACGAACCCGTTGCGATCCAGACGGGTTCGTTGCTGATGGAGATCCGGCCGCCGTCGGTACTGTAGGTATTTCCCATCGGGTCGCCAGCCCATAGCGTATTGGTGTTGGTGATGCCAAGGCTGGTCAATTGGATATTGGCTATCCCATCCGAGCGCTTCCAGGTGATGATGACGCGATCATTGCCTTTGCTGAACTTGTAAGCCACGACATTTCTGCCAGGCTCGAGTTTTCCAGCTGGTTTGTATCCGTTCAGGCAGGAGAGCATTCTCGCATAGGCGACGCGGACGGGTTTCGAGTATCCCCAATAGTCGATCATGCCGAAGAAGTTTTCGGCATAGTCATTGCCGATATCGCGATCGCGGTAGTTGTACCAGAATATTTTTTCGACGCCGTTGTTCAGTGCGATCGCGTGCAGCTTGAGCATGTAGATCACGGACTGGTAACGTGTCAGGCCGGTCACGTAGGCTTGTGTATCAGGATATCCGAAGAACAGGCCGGGGCCATTGCCATGATGCGGGGCACCCGCTTCAGTGAACCAGATTGGCATGTTCAGGCCATGATTGTCGAGGATGCTGCGAGTCTGTTTCAGGTAGTCTGCCAGCCACTGGTCTGGCGACGGAAAGTCGGGCCAGGCGTAAGGGTGCAACGCCAGGATGTCGAAAAGCCGAGCGGCGTCACTGGAAGCAAAAGCTTCGATATCCTTCGTGTCGAGATTGGCAATCTGGTAGATAAACCGGGTTTGCGGTGCCTGGCGGTCGGCCGCTTTTCTTATCGCCTTCACTTTTGCTGTCAGGTTTTTCCAGTACCAGGGTTGATGGAATTTCCCCTCAAGGTTTTCCTCAAGCCCGAGTTCCCAGTATTTGCCGTCTGGCCAAGCCTTGAAAAAACGCTCGGCGCGTGCTTCGAGCGCATCGAGTTCGGCACTGGAAACCGGTTTGCTGTCATCGCTATCCCAAAATTCGCCATCGATCATTGGCAGTTCGATGAAACCGTTCGCCGCGCGGGTTTCCATTTCGTACTTCCACCACTTTGCGCTGGTGGTGTGCCAGGTGAGTGTCTTTGTCCATGGGCCAAGCCATGGATCCTTGAGCCGGGCGTGAACCATACCGAAGGGTGACTGTTCACCCGCCGCACGCAAATTGTAATGCGGCTCGGGAAGAATCGCGAAGCCCATTTCGCGTCGACCGCCGGCGAATCCCTCTTCGTCGTCGAGGTCCGGGCAGTCGGTGGTTAGCACGAGACCAAGATAGCCGCCGATACCGGGGAACGATCTGATGGTTGTGTTCTTGTTCAGTGGTAGCGGTGCCGGAGCCGTTAGGGCTTCGCCACGAAAGTCTTGCCAGTGATAGTGCAGGTTGCAGTCGTTCGCCGAGTCGAAGCGGAGTGCCACGGTAAATGGCTTGCCAGGGAATGCAGTTTCGCGCACTGAGCCTGCAGGAAAGTCATCGCCGGTAGATGATTCGGAACAGCCGCTGATCACCGCAAGCAGCATGCAACAACACAGCTGTGCGCCGAGGCGGAAAGGCCGCCGAAAACAATGGTGGATGATAGGGATCGTGCGGTAACGCATGCGGCGCGGGCTCCTGATGTCACTGCTCCGTAATCAGACCATGTTGTATGCGGTTGGTTCAATGGTGGTGTTGCATCTGGCAGCCTGCGGGATAAGTCACGTTTTCGTGTGGATGGCGGATCTATCGCCCTGATCACGACGCTGGCTACGGTGTAGATGCCCCGTAGTTCATGCCTTACTGCTGCGTATCAGGCTATGCTTTTTGATCGCTTGCAGACACCACTGGAACCGTAATCGACAAATGTTTGATGCCCTCAAGACAAGCTCTGGCGCTGGACTGTTGCTGCTGCTATCGCCGTCAATTCATGCTGCCCAGCTGCCAGACACGGCTGTTCAATTCGAACCTGCCGTGAGTGTGTCGGCTGTTCGAGACGACAATGTATATTTCCGCGAAGCGAATGCGACAGCCGATTCCAGTGTGATTATCAATCCGCAACTCAAGATCAGCAGCGATTTGGGTATCGGTGGGGATTCGATCGCGGTTGACATGGATTTCCGCCGGGAATCCTATTCCAGTGCGTCGAACCTGGATAATGATGAATACAGGATCACGTTTGATGGCGTCAAGATGCTGACACGCCAGCAATATCTTGAATTATCGGTTGATGCAGAGAAGAGTGTCCTCAGCAGGAACGCCGCAGACAGCTTCGGCAATCTGCCGGACACCCTCGAACAGCGCGAAATGAACCTGGGATACCATTACAAGGCAGGGGCCATCCCCGTGGCTCTGGCGTTTGGGCGCGCCGCCTATCGCTATGCCCAGCTTGGGGCCGAATTCCAGGACCAAACGGATTTGCGTGATCGCGATGAAACGCAGGCGTCATTACGGGTTGGATATGCGCCAAATGAGGGGCGCGGTGTCTATCTCCAGCTGGCACGTGGCGAGATCATTGGCAAGGCAAATTCGGCAGACGTGGAAGACCGTGACGGTGAGACCATGGAATGGCGCTTTGGCTTTCGCTTCAAGACACCCGGTTTTATCAATCTGGAGGCAAATCTTGGCGTGCATTCCCTGCAATATAACGATGCGAAGCTCGCAGATGTCGATGAGTTCGTTCACTTGCTGCGGGCGGCATTTACGCTGACTCCGCTGACCACGCTAAGTTTCAACAGCAGCAATCAGTTCGAAATGACGCGTCTTGCCGGTAGCCCGGGCTACCAGTCGCTGAAGAACACGCTGGCGCTGGAGCATGACTTTGGCAGACGTATTCAGTTGCGTGTACACCTGGCAACAGGCACAGACACTTTCCTGGATAGCGACGTAGAAGACAAGATCTCGGAACAGGGTGTTTCGATTCGCTACCCGTTGGGACGACATTTTTCAGTATTTGCTTCGGCGGTGCAGGAGACCAGACGAAGAAGCAGGGTATCTGTGGATGCTTTTGACGAATCCGAGGTTAAACGTGGCGTCGTTTCGGCTGGCGTGCGCTATGGATTGTGAGCTTGTTCGCATTGCAGCCGATAAATATAACAAGGTAAGGATCGTTTTTCCCTGAGTGTGGTCGGTATAAGCGTCACAGATGGGATGAGCGTTCAGGGGGGGAATTTCAGGTGTTGAAGATGAAATCAGGATTGTTGCTGATGAGATATTTGCTGGTATTGCTGCTGTCGCAAGTTGCGGCTGCGGATGACTATCGTGAGTATCGTCTGGGCGTCGGTGACAAGGTCAAAATTGATATTTTTGGCCATCCGGAATTATCGGGTGATCTTGTGGTGAATGGGGGCGGGGATGTTGTGCTTCCCTTGATCAACGATGTCAGTGCGGTAGGTCTGACGACTGATGAACTGGCCGAGCGAATCACTTCGAAACTGAAACCCGATTATCTCGTCAACCCCAGAGTCACGGCCGAGTTATTGAGCTATCGCCCGTATTACATTCTGGGCGAGGTCAACCATTCGGGCAGCTTCCCCTATGTCGAGGGCATGACGGTGCTCAATGCGGTGGCATTGGCCGGGGGCTTTTCTGACCGGGCCAATAGAAAAAAGATCCGTATCGAACGCAAGTTTGGCAGTACGCAGAAAAAGATCAAGGCCACGCCGACCAGTAAGGTGCAGCCAGGCGATATTATCGTGATCAAGGAGCGTTTCTTCTGATTCAAGTTTCGGAGTTCATTATTGAGTTCAGGGATTTGACCAACATCCTATCGGACGCTTTTCCGGTAGGGTGGAGCGCGTGCAGCGTGCCCACCATTGCCGGGTTTTCGGTGAGCACCTGAGCTGACAGCTTCCCCCTTTGTCGAGGGTGTCGCAAAAGCCCATCCGGGGCTTTTGCGACACACGGAAAGGAAAAAGTGCGATTTTTCCTTTCCTCACAGATTCAACAACTTAGTCGTTGTTGAATCTGGCGGCACTTCCCTGTGCCGCGCGAGGGTGTCGTTTTGCGACACCCTCTTGTCAAAGGGGGATTGAGGGGGATTTTCAGGGGCTTGGCTGATGTGCAAATCTGAACTCCGAGACTTGAGTTCTAATACCGGCAGGCTAAGTACTCGCTTGGCAAACAAAAATACAAATTCATGTTCTGGAAATAATAACAATGAAAACAGAATCAGTGAGGCGCCTGGAAGCGGAAGAGTCGAATACGTCAGGATTGACGGTCAGGGAAGCCATCCCCGTTGTTGGTCCGGCGGTGGCAGTACCCGACGAATTCAGTCTGCGTGATATTTTTGCTGTATTCCGCGCGCATCTGCCAGTTTTCCTTGGTACGTTGTTGTCCGTTCTCGGCATTGGTTTGGTATTGGCACTTATCACGCCACCCTCTTATGAGTCGACCGCGGTGATCAACCTGGAGGATCGATCCTCTTTCTTCAATACCGAGAAAATGCTTGGCGGTGAGGTGCCCGGTATCTCCCGTGATACCTCGGTGCTTGAGTCCATGCCGCTGGCCATCCGTGTGCTCGGGCGTCTGCAAGAAGAAAAACGGCTCCCGCAGGCCGAGGGAAAGAAAATCGGCTCCATTCCCGCCGTGCAGATCAAGAAATTCCGCCGAAAACTCAAGGTGGAGCACACCCCCGGATCGTCGGTATACGCGATTACCTACAAAGATACCGACCCCGAATTTGCCGCCCGTGTGGTCAATCTGGTGGTAGAGGAGTTCCGCAGCATGAAGAGCGAGCTGCTGGGCAAACGCTATGCCACCGTTCGGGGCTCGATCAATCAGGAAGCCGAGCGTCTGCGCGACGAGGTTCGCAAGGCGGAAAAGAAAGTAGCCGACTACAAGCAGGCTCATGGCCTGTCCGACAACATCGGTATTTCATTGAAAATCCGTCAGGTCAGTGACCTGAACTCGGAGCTGAGGCAGGCCAGAACGGAGCTGCGCCAGATGGAATCCAAGTGGAAGCAGATCTCCTCTTTGACCCGTTCAGGGAATACGGCGGCGATTGCCACTGTGGTCAACTCGGTTCTGGTGCAAACATTGCGCGACAAACAGGTCGCACTCAAAGCAAGAATTCGCGAGCTGGAGCAGGAGTATGGTTCGCGCCATCCTATCATGGCCGATGCACGCGCCCAGTTGCAGGAAGTCGATGGCAGTATTCGTCGCGAGCTGAATTTTCTGGTTGAAAACATCCGCAATGATCTGCAATCACAGAAAAACAAGGTGCAGGGGCTGGTTGCAGAGATCAAAAGGCTTGAGGAGGAAATTCTTCGTGGCCAGGAGGCGCTGGTGCGCCTTGGCGATATGGAACGTGATGCCGAGTCGAGCCGAAGAGTGCTGGAGCAGTTCCTCGTGGCTGAGAAGCAGCACAGTATCAGCGCCCGGAATCAGATAGCACTCTCCAACCCTATTACCGTGATTTCGCGTGGGTTTGTGCCAGTCGAATCGGCCTTTCCAAATCCCCGTCATATTTTTGTTCTGTTTGCGCTTGCGGCACCGATACTGGCAACGATGATGGTTTTCTTTGCCGAGCATTTCAATCCACGGCTTCGTCATCGACAGCTGGTAGCGGCGGCAACGCCCAGTGAGCGCCTGCCTCAGGAACAAGAGCCTGCCCCGGGTTCGTTGGAACAGCCCGAGGCTGGGGACGATGTTCGCTTTATCGGTGAGGCAGTCGCGAAGTCTCAGCAGGAGGTGCTTAGCGTTCCGATTCCCGGTGATGGATTTACCATCGTCCCGGCCACCGAGATGGTGGCCAAGATGCAATCGCGTTTTTCAGCGGCGGTGTCGCGTCTCAATGACGTGTTGATGGCCCGAATTGGGGAGGCCGAACCCAAGGTTATTCTTGTTACATCGGTTGGTCGCAAGGGGGACAAGGTGTCGATCGCTTCTGCACTGGCGGCATTGAATGCGCAACGCGGCAAAAAGGTGATTGTTGTCGACGTTTCCATGGGTGAGGCGGAGCTGCATCGCGCATTCGCGCTTGAGCCATCTCCGGGCATGAGTGAGGTGATGCACAAGAAGGTGCCACTGCTCAAGGCCTTTCAGACCGATTTTCGCACCCATGTGAGCCTGTTCACGCGCGGGGCGCCGGTCAGTAGCGCCGAAACGTCAAAATTGATCAACGCCGCGCCGGCCCTGTTTACATTGTTGAAACGATATTTCGATCAGATCTATGTTGTCGTCAGGGACATCAATGTGGCGGCGCAAGAGGAGTTGTTCAGTGATCATGTCGATCAGATCTTGCTGGTAATGGAACAAAGCGGGAACGAGCATGTCAAACTCACGTCCATGCTGCTCAAGTCCACCCTGGCCGGGGTCAAGGACAAGGTTGTCCCGGTCTATGTAGCCCGCGAGAATGGCTGATATCAATGTGTATATCAGCCAGTTTCCATGCGCGCCCGTGAAGGTAAATGCGGCAGCTGATTCGTTGGAGTATCGATGAAAATACTGATAATTATTGAAACAGGGGGGGGCGGTTCTGGTCGCCACA
>CAZQXF010000061.1:0-11255 GCA_964596975.1 uncultured Thiotrichales bacterium
TGATCTCCTTGTCGAGCACATCCAGGCGTTGGTCGATTTCCTGCGTCTGCTGGGCGATTTCGACGTCGATCCGGTCGGTGACATCACGCACTTGTTCAGGCTTCGCTGCCAGTTCACGCACGGCTTGCTGGGTGCCGCCGATCTCCTGTAGCAGGGCGTGGTAGTCGTGGTCGGCGGGTTCGACCCCCTTTTTTCGGAAGAAGCGCGTAATGACCTTGGGGGTAGCGGGTATTGCCGCAGCGAGCTCGAGACCAGCCTTCTTCAGGTCATCGGCGACCAGCACGGCTTGAGCGCGGAACCGCTCGGCCTTGCGATTCATCAGCCAGACACCGAGCAGCAACAGGCCAAACATGCCGGTGCTGATCCAGGCGACAGGCTGGAGCATCGGTTGCAAGCTGCTCTGCCAATCGGGAAAGGTCGTTTGCAGCCAGTCAGCGAGTGCCACCCCTTGGGGCGTGTCGGGCATCAGATTGAGTGTCGCCCAGACCACCCAGAACAGTGCAGCGAAAGTGAACGCGACGATCGACAAGCCAAATAGCAGCTTGCTCATGCGCTGCGATTTCCACACGATGGGGGCCGTCTCGCCATATAGCGATGCGCCGACTTCCAGATCCGATAAGGCGCTGGCCTTCTGCTTGCGCGCTTCATCGAGTTTCTTGCGGCTTTTTATGAGCGCTGGCTTCCACTTTTCGTTGATTTCGAGATCGTGATAGCGCTTGGCGACATCCTGAAAATCCTTGCCGGTGGACTCGACAATGTTGCCTTCTTTTTCGCTCGCCTTGCTCAGATTTTCCGCGACCTCGGTGAGCGGCGCGATGCCGGCCATGACCTTGATGGTGTGACTATGCGGATGCGGGGTCGTCAATTCGCGCTGGGCGAGATAGAAGGATTCGATGAACTCATCGTAGCCAAATCCGTTCAGCTCACGCAGGCGCTTGTCGACATCATCAGGCCCTTTGGCGAGCACGATACCCTCATCGGCCTGCAACAGCCGTGCGCCGTAGCCGCCTTCGTCATCGAGGTAGCGTGTGACTTCATACAGCTTGCCGTCACGCCCCTTGAACTCGACCGTAACGGAACAACGCGCCGCGCCCCAGCGGATGAGCTTGCGCGGGTCGATCAGATCGAGGGTAAAGGTGCGCCCGAAGAGACCGAAACAGAGCGTTTCACCGATACTGGTCTTGCCGGACTCATTGGCGCCACCAACCGTGATCAGCCCTTGTTCCGGCAAGTCGCGGAGATCGAGCTTGCGGTATTTGAGGAAGTCTTCCGACTGGATGCGGGTGATGATCACTGCATGCCCTCCAGCTCCAGGCCGCCGAGCTTGCGCAATACCAGCCTGACGGCCTCGACGTAGACCTCGGGATCGAAGTCCATATCGGCGTTACTGCGGCGTTGCAGCTCCTCCTTGCAGAAGCTCGCAAAATTGGCCGCCGGGCCGGACAGTTCCAGCTCATCCAGCCAGGAAAGATCGATATCAGATGACATGACAAGCCCCCAAAAATAAATGATTTATGCGAGGATGCCTGCTTATAACGCGATTTTCCAGCACTTAGCGGCGGTTCTCGCACTCCTCGAAAACTCGAACCTTGCAGTTGCGGCAGATGTCGATATCCAGTTTCTTCACGATCTCGCGAATAGCTATCTTCTTTTCGTCGAAGAAATGGTCATTGCCGATGTTGCGAATAAAGTGGACACGACTGATAAAGTCATAGACCCGCGGTTTGATTTCGGCGAAGTACAGCCCACCACCGAGTTCTTCCAGTCGCTGGGCCTCTTGCATCAGCATTTCCGCGCCACTCATGTCGATGAAATTGACGCCGGTGCAGATGATGAGAATGTGATGATAACCATCTCGTTCGCTGATCTCGTGGAGCTTGTTTTGAATATGGCTCGCGGAGCCGAAATAGATCGACATATCGACACGAATGATCTTCAGTTGCGGGCACTGCGCCAGGGGTTTTTCGTCGAGGCTGGCCAATTGCCGCTGATTTCCATTGGCGTCGACGTCCGGCGCCAAGGCGACGATATCTGGCGTCGAGGTACGGTTGAGAAATAGCACCAGCGACAACAACACGCCCAGATAGATTGCGAACTCCAGTTCCAGAAACAGGGTGGCAAAGAAGGTCGTCAGCAACACCGCTGTCTCAGACTTGCTGATCGTCAAGATCTCCTTGATGTGGTGAAAGTCGATGAGGTTGTAGGCAACCAGCAGGATCACACCGCCCATGGCCGCGATGGGCAGGTACGCTGTCAGCGGCGCGATCAGTAATACGATCAATGCCAGAAAGATCGCGGCGAAGATCGCCGACATCGGTGTTTTTGCACCCGCCGAATAATTGATACCGGAACGGGTAAACGAGCCCGACCCCGCATAGCTCGAAAAGAAACTGCCGACGATATTCGACAGACCCTGGCCGATGAATTCCTGATTGCCATCGATGCGTTGATGCGACTTTGCGGCGATCGCTCGGCTGATCGACACCGCCTCGATCAATCCCAGCAGGGCCACAGCGAAGGCTTCGGGAGCGAGCAAGCGCAACGACTCAAACGAGAAATCGGGGCTGGACAGTGGCGGCAGGTGACGTGGAATTTCGCCCACCAGCGCAACGCCATGGGATTCACCATCAAGCAACAACGCCACGACGCTGCCCATGATCAAGCCCCCAAGCAGGTTCGGGATCATCGGGACAAAGCGCTTGATCAACAAGGCCGTCAGCAGCGTGACCGCGGCAATCACCAACACATAGTAGTTGATGTCCGCTACATGCTCGTACAACGTCATCCACGTGTGGATGAAAGACTCGCCCCGTGGCACCTCGACACCGAACACATGCTTCATCTGGCTGGTCGCAATCAAAATGGCTGCGCCTGCGGTAAACCCCACCACAACGGTATGCGACACGAAATTGACCAGCGCGCCCAGCCGGGCCACGCCAAAAGCGAACTGGTAGAGCCCCGCGAGGAAAGTAATGGTCAGCGCCAGTTGCACGAACTCTGGCGTGCCCGGTACGGCATGATTACTGACAGCGGAAAATATGACGATCGAAATGGCGGTGGTCGGGCCGGAAATCAGATGAAGCGAGGAACCAAACAACGCCGCAACAATCGGCGTCACCATCGCCGTGTAGAGACCATACTCCGGCGGCAGGCCGGCAATCGTGGCAAATGCCACGCCTTGCGGAAGAACAATAACCGCGCCGGTAAAACCAGCGATCAGATCGGCGCGTATCGTGCCCCGATTGACCATTGGCAACCATCGCAAGAATGGGAACAACATCTGAAGGAGCGACTTGTCCACGTCTGAGCGTACCTATATGTCAAAATTGTGAATACACCACCGGCTAAAGCCGGTGGCTTCGGGTTACGGCCATAAGCCGGAGATCGGCCATATGGCCGATTGTCCCTCCCCTGAGGTCATGGGAGGTTCGGGGCGAGAGGTCATCACGCTGTTTAGTTCTCCCCCTCCCCTCAAGGGGCGAGGGGCTAAAAATATGTTATTTGCGCAAGTTTCGGAGTTCGCCGCACACGCCTCTTCCCCAGGATTCAGGTAGGTTGGGCAAAGGAACGATAGTGACGTGCCCAACAACCACGGGCCGGTACCACACCAAGGCCACTGTTGGGCACGCTGCGCTTTGCCCAACCTACCGGACAACCATTCGTTAGGACGTTGGTTAAATCCATGAACTCAAGAATAAACTCCGAAACTCAAGTTATTCAAAACCAAAAGCCGGCTGATGTGGCAGCCGACTTCTACCTGTTTGCCACAACGGGTCGGTCAAAAAATCAGGTTCATCATCGGGATCAGCACGATGAGAAACAGAATCGTCATGATGCCGCCCGCCCGCATGAAGTCAGGTACCTTGTATCCAGCCGGCCCCATGATCAGTGCATTGACCTGGTGGGTTGGAATCAGAAATGAGTTTGACGTCGCCATCGCAACCGTCAGTGCAAATACCGCAGGGTTCGCACCAATGCCAACAGCGATATTGACTGCCAGCGGCACCAGCAGCACCGTCGCACCGACATTCGACATGACCAGCGTAAAAAACGTTGCCAATGCGGCTATTACCGCCTGAATGACCCAGATAGGCGCGCCTCCGACGACGCTCAGCACCGCATCAGCTATCCATTTGGCCGTGCCGGAGGTCTCGACCGCCAAGCCCAAAGGGATGAGACTCGCCAGCAAGAATACGGTTTTCCACGACACCGCCTCATACGCTTCATCGATGCGCAATACACCGCTCAACACCATCCCGATCGCGCCCGTCAGTAACGCGATCGACAGGCGGATATCAGTGAACAGCACCATGAACAGGGCAATACCAAAAAATAGCGCTGCCCAGCCCACTTTCTGCGGACGCAGTTCCTCATGCGGGAATTCGGTGGTCACGACGACGAAATCGCGATCCTTCTCCAACCGTGCCAACGAATCCCAGGTGGTATGCACCACCAGCGTATCGCCACCCTGAAACGGGATGCTGCGAATATCGTCACCCTCACGCAGGGTTTCGCCGTCCCGGTGCAGTGCAATCATCGCAATGCCATAACGTTTGCGCAGCCAGACATCCCGGGCACTCTTGCCGACCAGGCTCGAACCCGGAGGAATCACCACTTCGGCAATCCCCGCACGTGCAGCCGACAACTGTTCGGCGAAGGCTTCGAGATCGTTGCGGCGCACGAGATGGAATTTCTCGACAAACTGCTCCAGATGCTCGGAAGAAGTCACAATGCCGAGCACTGACCCTGCCTGAATGCCGGTATCGCGATCGATCGCGCCGCGGCCAATGGCAACACTGTCACCCTCCTGCACGGCGATGACGCGAATCTTGTAGACCGTTTCGATGTCATCCAGATGATGACCGACCAGCGGGCTTTCTGGCGGCACATAGACTTCGAAGACATCGTAGCTGACGCCATAGACATCGTGAAAATAGCTCATCGACGATGCGCCCTTGGTCAGCTCTTCGGTTTTTGTCGCTGGCAGGATGAACCTGCCGGCAACGACGAAATAGACGATGCCGGTAAGCACCAGCACCACACCAATCGGCGTGACCGAAAACAAGCCCCAGGTTTCCATCTGCTTGTCCGCAGGGAGCGCCTGGTTGGAGGTGAGGATCAGGTCGTTCAAGAGGATGAGTGGCGATGAACCCACCATGCTGACGGTGCCACCCAGAATCGCGCAGAAGCCCATTGGCATCAGCAGGCGCGACATTGGCAGACCGGAACGGGCAGAGATTCGCGATACCACAGGCAAAAACAGCGCCGCAGCACCAACGTTCTGCATGAAAGAGGAGATGAAGGCCACGGTACCGGAGATGATGGGGATGATGCGCTTCTCGCTGGTGCCCCCGGCCTTGAGAATGAAAGCCGCCACTTTGCTCATGATGCCGGTTTTGTCCAGACCCGCGCCGATGATCATCACCGCGATAATCGACATAACGGCATTACTGGAAAAACCGTTGAACAATTGCCTGTTGTCGACCAGCCCTTGTTCCAGCCCCATGAACGGTGCCAGCAAGCCGGACAAGCCGAGCACCACCATGATCGTAATGGCGGCGACATCCACCTCGACGACTTCGAAAGCGAACAGATAGATCGTCAACAGCAGGATGCCGCTGACCCAGGCAATTTCGATCGATGGCACTTCAAACGACAAACCGAATGCCGCGATCAGGAAGATAGCGCCGACAGCCAGTTTCTTTTGTATTTCTTTTTTGGTCGAAGTACTCGTCGCCATATTCAGAATATTCCCATAATCTAATGTGTCTAAGGATGAACTGTCTGCTACCAATCCCTCCAAAGACCAGATCCGAACTCGCCCACTGATCTGGAAGGCTGCCGATTCTACCGTAAATCATCACGGATTTCCGCCCAAAATGTCAGGCAAAGTGGTAAAAACAACACAAAATCGCACAACCACCTCTGTTTCCGCCGCGTAACCGTTGCAGTTCAGCCACAGCAAGGCAGCCACGTGTTAGAACAGCGGCGATGTGATCGACAACCTCGGTCAGCCAGATCCGGACTGCTAGCATCAGGGAAAAAACATCCGTCCTGCTGTTAGCCGCGTAAAACCCAGTGGACGAAGCCCAGAGGAGCACCATGGAAAGACACAGTCGCATAGCAGTATCGCTGCTTTTTTCAGTCATCACGCTGGCATCATCAAGCCTGCTGGCAGATTCACCACCGAACATCACAGAGGACATCAACTGGGTCGACAGCGGCGGCGAATACGCTTCAGAGACTAAGACCTATGACGCCAGCTTTGGCGGCGTCAGCGATATTGAACTGGCATTCAATCACGCCCGCCGGGAAGAAGAAAAGCAGCTAGGGTTAACCCCTGGAAAACTTGGCAATCTGGATCTCCCCCCGCAACAGATATGGAATGGGATGTCGGACGATGCCAAAGCGCTCTATCTGGTCAATGCCGAGCGTACCGCACGTGCCGGCATGACGCCCGGCGTCATCGGCCTTCCACTGGCCGGGGTGGAAGCGAATATCGACGCCATCGCCCACGCCTACGGCGACAGACTTCACGACTACGATCTGCGCGGCCACTACCATGACGGCCCGCCATCATTTCGGCTCGAGCGTGATCCGGTGATCGGCAGCGGTCATTATGATGGCATTACTTATCCCGTCGACCCTTCCCAGGGCAATCCGGAGCTAGAGGCTCCAACCCCTTGGGAACCTGTCCACAGCGATGGCAGCCCCCACTATCTAGGTGACGACTTCGGCGACAAACGCGGGTGCCACGAATTTATCACCCGCTCGGAAAATCTCGCCTACTATGCCAGTACCGCGCCAATCCCGATGCCAGTCGAGCGCTCCATCTACAGCTTCATCTACGACGATGCCAGCTCAAATTGGGGTCATCGCGAATCGGTATTGCTGCAAGACCGCAGCCTTGGCACACAGGATCACCCCGATGGCTTTCCCGGATTCGATAACAATCACGGCAGCAGCGCCAGTGAAGGCTTCATGGGGCTCTACGTTCGCAGCTCCAGCCGCGATGACGCCAACTTCTATGAGCCTTTTGGCGACCAGTTCAACTATGGCACCGTACTGGTGATGGAGTTCTTCGACCCGGTAGCGGATGGTGTCGGTGATTGCAGCTACGACGTCACCTTGCGTACCGAGGAATTACCCACAAGCAGTGGTGAAGTCGCGCTGCTGGCAGTCGATGACGCAGTCTCGACACCACCCAACACCGCCATCGACATCGCACCACTGGCCAATGACATCGGCGTCAGCGCAGGAGACAGCATTGCGATCGCCACTGATCCAGCCCACGGCAGCACCACGCTGCTCGGGAGCAACCAGATCCGCTATCTACCCAGCGCGAACTTTACCGGCACCGATACCCTGGCCTATCGCGTCAGCTCCAGCGATGGCAAGCGCAGCAGCAGCGCCACCATCACGGTCAGCGTCGGCAGTAGCATCACGGCGACTGACAGTAGCAACCCGGCTGATCCGAATCCGGAGGGCACAGCGGCATCCGCCCCCACGACCACCGCAGCCGACACATCAGCAACCACAACCGGAAGCGGGGGTGGCGGCACCAATACTGCGTTGCTCATCACGCTGCTCGGGCTACGCCAGCTTCGCCACAAACGGCATCAGCCATAGCTTGTAGCTGTTCCCGTCTGCCCCGATTGGTTTCGCATCGACGACGCCACGATTGTAACCCCCCGCCGGCTGAATTATGTTTAGCGGATGCAAGCCAACACAACGGACAAACTCAGGGCATTTCTGGCGGCACTGCAGGAACGCCAGATCCGCATCAGGGGGGACGAAAACGAAGACGCATCACTCGTCTACGCCAATGCGATCCTGCGCTATATCGAGGTCATCGGCGACCATCCCGATCTGATCCCGCAAATCGTCGTCATCGGCCCCACACAGGCGGGCAAGAGCACGATCGTCAATATTCTGCTCGGCACCGAAGCTGCAAAATCCAACGCGCTGGCGGGGTTTACGCGTCATGCCCAGGGCTTTTGCACTGAAGCCGTTACCGACACACTGACGGACACCATCGACCAACTGCTACCCGGGCTTTCCCGCGTTCCCCTCGATCAGCTGAGTGCCGACAACCTCAACCATTACGCGATCACCGAAGTCGAAACCAGCGACGCCATCGTTTCGCCGGCGATGTTCTGGGATACGCCCGACTTCGATTCCGTGAGTTCACGCAGCTATCGTTTTGGCGTGCCGAAACTCTGTGCCATGGCCGATCTGATCGTGCTGGTCGTCAGCAAGGAGAAGTACGCCGACCAGTCTGTCTGGGAAACACTACGGCTCGTCAACCAGGCGCCGCACCCACTGGCGATCTGCATCAACAAGGCAAACCCCGACAGCTCGGTGCAGATCGCCGACGCGATGTCGGCCAAACTGCATCAAGAAAATATTGAACACGGCGGCATCATCGCGCTCCCCTACGAGAGCGACCCGGATCTGCAACGCATGCGTGAAAGTGAGTCTGGCCGGGCGCTGCTTCGCCTTGCCCAGCGCTTGCTGCCGGAGCAACGCAAACTGCCCGACACCCGCAAGGTCAAGAGATTCTTGCAGACCCACTGGCTCGACTGGACCGCCCCGGTGCGCCGCGAGATTGCCGCCGACAAGGTCTGGAACACCATGCTCGATGAGGAGTTTGTGCAGGCGGAAAAAAGCTATCAGCAGAACTATCTGCGTGATCCGCACTATTCCGACACCCTCCAGCGCGCCATCGTGCGCTTGATGGAGCTGCTCGAACTGCCCGGGCTGGCCGGGCAGATTGGCAAGGTACGCAACGCCATCTCGTGGCCGGCCCGCACACTGATGAGCAAGCTATTCCACCGCGACGAGACACATGACGATGGTGGCCACAAACCCGACTTCGAAGCCGACACACTCACAGAAACCCTCGACGAACTGCTGATCCGCCTGCAACGCGGCATCGGCGACCGCTCAGCCAATGACGACATGGAGCTGCGCAATTGGTGGCAACAATTGTGGATGCAGCTCCAGCATGAATCCGACGCCCTACATGCCTTCATCGAACAAAGTATCGCCGCGCATCAACAGGCTTTCGAACCCCATATCGAGGCCGCCGCCGAAGACCTCTACCACTATCTGCAACAACACCCCACCACGCTCAACAGCCTGCGCGCCGCCCGCGTCACCACCGATGTCGGCGCCCTGGTGCTGGCACTGAAGACCGGCGGCATCGGCCTCAACGACCTGGTGCTGGCACCGGCCATGCTCGCCTTCACCTCGATGCTGACCGAAGGCGCCGTCGGGCGTTACATGACCAAGGTCGAAGAAGAGCTCAAAGCCGCACAGCTCGAATCGGCACGTCAGCACGTCTTCACGCCGCTACAGCAACGGTTGCGGCAACTCCCGGCCAACCTTGATCCCGCCACGGTCTATGGCTTCGACGAAGCCACACTCAACGCCGCCGAACAGGAACTGAACAAGCTATGAGCCCCGATTTCCAGTCGCTGTATCAATCCCTCAAACACCAGACCAACGAGGCCGTCGCATCCGGCTGGTTGCAAAAGGACGCGCCCGAACGGCTCGACAGCATCGAACAACTGCATGTCAGCGAATTGTTTCGGCAGCACCCGCACCGGCCGTTGATCGTCGGCTTGTTTGGCGGCACCGGCGTTGGCAAGAGCAGCCTGTTGAATCGACTCGCTGGCGAGGAAATCGCCCGCGCCGGCGTCGAGCGCCCAACCTCTCACGAGGTGACACTCTATCTGCACAAAGACTTCCGCCTGGAGCTGCTGCCGGAAGATCTGCCCGTGATGGACACGCGGATCGCCTACCACTCGAAGCCAGAACGCCGCCTCATCGCCTGGCTCGATATGCCGGACATCGACAGCACCGCCACCCACAATCGTGAGATCGTCAAATCCTGGCTGCCCTATGTGGATTGGATCATCTACGTCGTCAGCCCCGAGCGCTACTACGACGACATTGGCTGGCGCTTCCTGCAGGAGCGCGCCAACCGCCACGCCTGGCTGTTTGTCATGAATCACTGGGATCAGGGTCGCGAAGAACAGATCGATGACCTGCGCCGCCGCCTTGAAGCCGAAGGCTTCAAAAATCCGACCATCCTGCGCACCGTCGGTATTCCCACCGACGAACCCGATGACTTCGACAAACTCGAACAAATCATCAACGACGCCATCAACCGTTATGGCCTCGACATTCTGCAGCAACTCGGCATTCAGGCGCGCAACCGCGACCTGGAAAAACTCGCCGAGCGCTTCATCGACGAACTCGGCGACGACAGCAACTGGCGCGACGCGGAACAGGAATGGAACCAGACCATCGGGGAACAACTCGACAGCATCGACAAACATCTGCAAACCCAGGCCGAAGCACTCACCCAAAGCTTCATGATCAAGGCATCGAACAAACCGGGCGGCCTGCTTGCACGCCTCAAGGGTGGAAGTGAAAGCTCGGCTCCCGCACCCAGTGAAGCCGAACGACTCATCCACTCCCTATGGGATCAACGAAACCAGGCGCGGCTCGATGCCCTCAACGAACAACTCGTCAACCAGCTACAGAATCGCCGCCTGCCCTGGCGAGCCTTCGAGCAACCACTCCAGGCCCTGCGCGACAAAGCCGCCATCGCCATGGAACAGGCGCTCAGCGACGGCGTCAACGCCGCCATGTTGAACCCCGGCAGCGCGCTGCAGCGCGCCCTCTACCGAATGACCGGCACCCTCATCTGGCTGCTGCCACTGTTCGCCGCACTGTGGGCCGTCTACCACGTCATCACCAGCTTCTATGCCGGCACCCACGGAGAAACCGAATTCCTCGGCCTCAATTTCCTCATTCACGCCAGCATGCTCATCCTGCTCGGCGCCCTCATCCCCTGGCTGCTCCACAACAAGGTCAAACCCTCGATGGCAGCCGCCATTCGGCAAGGGCTTAAAAACGGCATCCATAGCGGCATCACCCGCATCGAACAACTGTATAAGAACACCTGGCAAGAACGCATGAACAGCCGCCGGCAACTGCGGGAAAACCTCCAGCAGCTCGAAACCGAGATCAAACAACTACAAGCTGAACCCCTGCAAGAACTCGGCGGACTCATGAGCAGCACAAGCGACTGACTCCTGCTACAATCCCGCCCCACGGAGAGGTGCCGGAGCGGCCGAACGGGACGGTCTCGAAAACCGTTGTGGGCTCGCGCCCACCGAGGGTTCGAATCCCTCCCTCTCCGCCACTAATTCGAAGCCCGGAAAGGGAAACTTGCTTGGGCT
>CAZQXF010000062.1:0-11176 GCA_964596975.1 uncultured Thiotrichales bacterium
GAAGCGCGCAGTTTACAAGTGTAAATGAGCACTTCCAACGCAGAGTTGGCGCAAACAAGGGGGTAAGCTGAGCAGTTACAAGTTTGAGTCATAACTCAAAGCGGGGTCCAGCGGGGAGCACGGCGAATCAACCAGGTTTCCCTGATCAACACGGTCACAATGAAAGCACCACAAAGAGAAGAATATACCATCATGTTCGCCGACGTTGCGGACAGTACCGGGCTGTACGAGCGCTTGGGCGATATCGAGGCACAGTTCACGATCTCGCAGTGCCTCGGGCTGGTACGCGACCTGGTCGAGCGCAATCGTGGCACCGTCATCAAGACCGCCGGCGACGACATCATGTGCATGTTCGACAAGGCCCAGGATGCGCTGCAAGCCGCAGTTTCGATTCAGGAGTCACTCGCCGAAGAGATGATGTTCGATGAGCTCAAGATCATGATGCACATCGGCGTCCATTCCGGCATTGGCCTGATCACCGAAGGCGATGTCTTTGGCGATACCGTCAACGTCGCTGCGCGCGTGACATCGGCCGCCAAAGCCGAGCAGATTCTCACCACCAAGGACACCATCGACCGGCTGCCGACGAATGTCGACCTCGCCTTCCGCCCCTACGACAAGGTCGAGGTCAAGGGGCGCTCAGAACCTGTTGAAATCTATGAGATCCTGTGGAAAGGCAGCAGCGACGATCTGACCGGCGTGATGCCCATCGACAAGCTGGCAACCGGCGATGCCATATTGCAACTGCGGCATTGTGGTCAGGAATTCAGCATCAAGCCCGAAGACACGCCCTTCATTATTGGCCGTGATCTGGAGTGCAACCTGACGATCAATGGCACCATGGTGTCGCGGCAACACGCCGTCATCGAATACCGTCGCAACAAATTCATTTTGCGCGACCAGTCCACCAACGGCATCTACATCCGTCTGCAACAAGGCCGCGCCTACTACATTCGCCGCGAGGAGACGCCACTGGCATCGGAAGGCGAAATCAGCCTTGGCAAACTGGTGGACGACCGGCCGGCACTCAATATTTTCTACAAGGTCATCTGAACCGCAGCGTGGCCACCGACAGCGGAACCCCCACATGAATCTGAAGACCACCCGGACATTCCCAGTCCTGATGCTCATGCTGCTGTTGGCACTGCTGAGCGCCTGCGAACAGCGTGAAATCAAAGTCGACAACCTGCCCTGGCAAATCAGCGTCAACGACGCTGGCCATCTGCAAGTATTCGACGTTACGCTGGAAGAAACGACACTATGGGATGCGGTCAAGACCTGGCATGCCCACCCGACGGTCGGCATTTTCAGCAAAGGGGACGAGCCCGAATCGGTCGAGGCCTATTTCGACAAGGTGCAGCTGGGCCCTATCAGCGCCAAGATCATCGTCCGGCTGGCAGCCACGCCGGAACAGCTGCAAACGCTCTGGGCCGGTCGCTATAACCGCGAACCCCAACCCAGTGGTTCCTGGAAATTCGAGCTGGGCGACGATGAGCTGAAAGCGGCCCACGGACTGAAAATACGTGAAATCACCTACATCCCCACACCATCGAGCGATGCCGAGCTGATTACCAAACGGTTTGGCAAACCAGCAAAATATCGCGCGCTGGAAGAAGAGCGGTCGCTGTGGCTTTATCCGGACAAGGGACTAGCGATTATTCTCGATGAGAATGGCAAGGAGCTGTTTCAGTATGTGAATCCGAGTCGTTTTGCGGAACTGGAAAAACGTCTGGAAACACTGCAGTAGGCTGCGGCAGAACAGCTACAAATATCGCAGGCAAAAACGACTGAACTGATGGGGCAATAGACCTGAAATTACTCAGATTGCCGCTGAAGTGCGTCAGATCAAGGCGGGAAATGTGAGTTTACAGGGGTAAATGACCATTTCCCAACGCAGAGATGGCGCATTTCAGTGGTGAGCTGGGTAGTTTCAGCAGGCAAAAAGAAGCCGCCTTGATAGGCGGCAAATAACTCAGGAGGAGTCACATCCAATGAATGTACGCGTACAGTGTAATACTCCGACTGTTAGCTGTCGCCAGCCTTGATCCGGGAAAACACGCCGTTCATCACGATTGACCGGGAAGCTGTCACAAAATTTCTGTTTTCCACAGTTTTTCACCCAACCGCTTGTGCACACGACTAAGGAATTGCAGCACATTGGCGACGTAGAAAACGTTACTTTCAACGGATAATTTGCCCGTCAATCAAGAGAGGATATGCAACTCGATTTCGTTATCCCCGGCCTGTTCGATCGCTTGCACGACTGGAGCCGTAGCTACGCCACCCTGCCAACCTTCCCCACGCTGGAAAAAGTGTTATCCGTGGCTGCGATCCGGCGAGGCTTTGTCGACGGTTTCGAGGCAACCATCTGGCAACAATACGACCCAGGCTGGCAACCAGATGAAGAACTGCCCAGCGCAGGCCATCTGAGCGGCATCGACGGCCACCATGTACTTCATGCCAGCGCCGTTCATCTCGAGGCCGGCATGCGGGATCTGATGCTGACCAGTATCGCGCCATTGACACATGAAGAGTCCGACGAACTCCACCAGCACATCAACCAATACCTGCAACCCACGGGCATCCGCCACCATCTGGATGACAGCGGCAATGGCTACCTCGCCTTTGATCAACAGCTGAAGGTACGCACCACGCCACTATCCCAAGTCACCGGAACAGGTATCACCGACAAAATGCCCACCGGTGACGATGCTACGCGCCTTCATCAACTCGGCAATGAGCTGCAAATGCTCCTCCACAGCGCCCCATTCAACCAACGCCGGGAACGCGAAGGGAAGCTGACAGCCAACGCTATCTGGCTCTGGGGCGGCGGCGAAGCAAAGCGCCCGCTACAACCGCTGCATGAGCTGTCGATCAGCAACCACCCCTTGCCGCAACGTTGTGCGCAAGTCAGCGGGCAGCAGCATATGACATTACCCGGACGATTCGATCCCAAGCTGCTCGATCAGGCCAGACGGCTACTCGTGGTACATGACGGGCTGATGGCAGCAGCGGAAAATGATGACATTCACAGTTGGCAGGAAGCCGTTGCCCGCATCGAACAACAATGGATTGCCCCCATGGTCGAGGCGCTGCGTTCTGGCGCCCTCACCCGCCTCACTGTCATACCCTGTCATGGCAAGGCCTTTTCGCTTTCACGCCGTAGCCACTGGAAGATATGGCGCCAACCCAAATCACTGACCCAGCTATTGTGAGCACACGTCGCCTGATCCGCCGACAAGCGTCCCCTGCTGCGGCCCTCAACACGCTGCATCCCCTGCTGGCGCGCGTGTTTGCAGCGCGTGGCATTGCATCACCGCAGGAGGTGGATTACAGCCTGAATCAGCTGGCCGATGTCTGGCAGCTGAAAAACATTCGTTCTGCTGCCGAACATCTCCAGCAGGCTTTGGAACAGGATCGTTCCATTATCATCATCGGCGACTACGACGCCGATGGTGCCACCAGTACCGCACTGGCCATGCGCGGCCTGCGCGCCATGGGATTCCACCGCTTGGCGTATCTGATTCCGAACCGATTCGACTTCGGTTATGGCCTGTCACCGGAGATCGTCGACGTGGCCGCAGCTGACCAGCCTGACTTGATCATCACCGTCGACAATGGCATTACCAGCAATCCCGGCGTGGCCCGGGCGCGTGAGCATGGCATTGACGTCATCGTTACTGACCACCATCTGCCCGGCTCCGAGCTGCCCGAGGCGCTGGCAATCGTCAATCCGAATCAGCCGGGCGACCCTTTTCCCAGCAAGGCGCTGGCTGGCGTGGGCGTGATGTTCTACCTGCTGATCGCGCTGCGGCAACTGCTGCGGGAATCCGGCTGGTTTGCGCGTAACGCTGTGGCCGAACCGAATCTGGCCCGTTTTCTCGACCTGGTGGCACTCGGTACCGTTGCAGATGTCGTGCCTCTCGACCACAACAACCGGATTCTCGTCGAACAGGGGCTTAGACGAATCCGCGCCGGTCAGGCCTGCCCAGGTATTCTCGCGCTGCTCAAGGTGGCAGGAAAAGATCCGGCAGCCGCGCGCGCCAGTGACATGGGCTTCATCGTCGGCCCCCGACTCAACGCCGCCGGGCGCCTGGAGGACATGTCATTCGGCATCGAATGCCTGCTGACCGATGATCCTGAACAAGCCGAACGCTACGCGAGCGAGCTGGACAACCTGAACCGGGAGCGCCGCCAGATCGAGGCTGACATGCAGCAGCAAGCGCTACAAATCTGCAGCACGTTACAGCTACAACAGGATGCGCTGCCTTGGGGCGTCGCCCTGCACCATGACGACTGGCATCAGGGCGTCGTCGGCCTGGTCGCCTCGCGCATCAAAGAACGCTATCACCGCCCCGTGATTGCCTTTGCTGCCGCAGACGACCGGACGCTGAAAGGTTCGGCACGCTCGATTCCTGGCCTGCACATGCGCGATGCACTGGAGCGGGTACATAGCCAGAACCCCGGCATGATCGAGAAATTCGGCGGCCACGCCATGGCAGCGGGCCTGTCGCTTCCACGGCGCCACTTCGAAGATTTTCGCCAGGCTTTCGACACAGCGGTACGTGAGATGCTGCCCGAAACAGCGCTCGACCCCGTCGTTATTTCCGATGGCACACTCGACAGCGCAGATCTCGCGTTACAGACCGCCGCCTTGCTGCAAGACTGCGGCCCCTGGGGACAGGCCTTCCCCGAACCCACGTTCGACGGCAAATTCACTGTCCAGGGGCGACGCATACTCAGGGAACGACACATCAAGTACAGCTTGCTGCCTCACGACGGTAGCCAGCCCGTCGAAGCCATCGTTTTCAACGTCGACCCAGCGGAATGGCCCGATACAGGCGATACGCTGCACATCGCCTATACGCTGGGTATCAACCGCTATCAGGGCATGGAATCACTGCAACTGATGATCGTCTCCCGGATCAGCGATGACAGCGAAAATGGATAGCCGAATTGTTACGGCTGACTCTGTGCCCAGATACCTTATAATGCTCCCCCCTTTCACACCACTACGGACGCCATACCATGTCTGATACCCAATCTCCCCGCGACGAAAACAAGTTGATTGCCGAACGCCGCGAGAAGCTGAAACGGTTGAGAGAGTCCGGTGTGGCCTTCCCCAACGATTTCCGCCGCAATGTGGTGACCAGCGAATTGCATGCGGAGTACGACGAAAAACCCCGCGAGTTCTTCGAGGAGAACGAGATTCGTGCAGCCGTGGCGGGCCGGATGATGGCCAAGCGGCTGATGGGCAAGGCGAGTTTCGCATCGGTGCAGGACATGTCCGGACGCATTCAGCTCTATGTGCAACGCGATGCCCTTCCCGATGGTGTCTATGCCGACTTCAAAACCTGGGACATTGGCGACATCGTCGGTGCCGAAGGCAAGCTGTTCAAAACCCAGAAGGGCGAATTGAGCATCAAGGTGGACAGCATTCGTCTACTGACAAAATCACTGCGACCGCTGCCGGAGAAGTTTCATGGGCTTACCGACATGGAGCAACGCTACCGCCAACGCTATGTCGACCTGATCATGAACGAACCGGTACGCAAGACTTTCCGGATGCGCACCGACATCATCAATTTCATTCGCAACTACCTGAACAAACGGGACTTTCTCGAAGTAGAGACCCCGATGATGCAGGTCATTCCCGGTGGCGCCACCGCACGCCCCTTCACAACCTTCCACAATGCGCTCGACATGGAACTCTATCTGCGCATTGCACCGGAACTGTATCTCAAGCGCCTGGTCGTGGGGGGCTTCGAGCGCGTCTACGAAATCAATCGCAACTTCCGTAACGAAGGACTGTCGACGCGACATAATCCCGAATTCACAATGGTCGAATTCTATGAGGCCTATGCCACCTACCTCGACCTGATGGACCTCACCGAGGACATGCTGCGACAACTGGCGCAGCATGTCCTCGGCAGCAGCCAGGTCGAATACCAGGGCGAAAGCTATGATTTCGGCAAGCCTTTTGTCCGCATGAGCGTGGTCGAGTCCATTCTCCACTTCAATGATGACATCGACGCCGCAGCACTTGAGGATATCGACCAGGCAAGAGCGATCGCCACCCGCCTCGGCATCCCGCTGAAAGATAGCTACGGTCTCGGCAAGATCCAGATCGAGATCTTCGAAAAAACCGTCGAGCACCGCCTGATGGACCCGACCTTCATCACCGCCTACCCCGCCGAAGTGTCACCGCTGGCGCGGCGCAATGACGACAACCCCTTCGTCACCGATCGCTTCGAATTCTTCGTCGGTGGCCGTGAAATTGCCAATGGCTTCTCTGAGCTCAACGACTACGAAGACCAGGCCGAGCGATTCCGCCAGCAGGTCGCGGAAAAAGATGCCGGCGACGACGAGGCCATGCACTTCGATGCCGACTACATTCGCGCCCTGGAACACGGTATGCCACCCACCGCCGGCGAAGGCATCGGCATCGACCGCCTGGTCATGCTGCTGACCGACTCACCCTCGATTCGGGATGTGCTGCTGTTTCCGCATATGCGGCCTGAGTAGTCGGCACAAAGCCCACCCCGGGGCAACAGGCATCAAACAACCTCCTTGCGGCAACCCGGTAATCCCCCGGGTTGCTGCCATATCTGAGACGCCAGTCACTCACCCTCGTCCCCATCCCTCCTACAATGACAATAGATACGTCAGTAATTTCGCTGATTTCACACTATTGAAAATAACCGAGGTGGGCACCTCATCGAGGCAAAATGAATATCATACCTGTCGTACTGTCCGGGGGGTCGGGCACACGTCTTTGGCCAGTTTCCAGAAAAGCGTACCCAAAACAGTTTCTCAACCTGACGGGAGACCATTCGCTTTTCCAGCAAACCGTGTTCCGTGGTTTGGCAATCGACAAAGCAAACCCCATTGTCGTCTGCAACGAACAGCACCGTTTCCTTGTTGCCGAGCAATTGCTGGAAATCGGGCTGAATGACGCCCCGATTATTCTCGAACCCGTTGCCCGCAATACCGCACCCGCCATTGCGCTAGCCGCCATCCAGGCGGAACACCAAACCCTCGGCAAGGATTCCCCGCTGCTACTGGTGCTACCTTCCGACCATCTCATCAAGAATCCGGATGCCTTCGCACGCTCGGTACAAATCGCTTCACGTGCTGCACAGAAAGGCAAAATCGTGACGTTTGGTATCGTGCCAACCGAGGCGGAGACCGGCTACGGCTACATTCATGCGGGCAATGTCGAGGAAATGAGCGCCGCTGCGGAAGCTTTCCCGGTACTGGGCTTCACTGAAAAGCCCGATGAGAGAACCGCGCACGATTACCTGGCGTCGGGCGAATACCTGTGGAACAGCGGCATGTTTCTGTTCCAGGCGAGCCGCTATCTGGAAGAACTGGAAAAATACAATCCTGAAATGCTGGAAGCCTGCCGCACCGCCATGGCCAGTGGCGTCAAGGATCTCGATTTCCTCCGCCCCAACAAGACGGCCTTCGAATCCTGCCCTTCCGATTCGATCGACTACGCCGTCATGGAAAAAACGCAAGATGCCGTGGTCGTGCCGATGAACGCCGGATGGAGCGATATCGGTGAATGGGGCGCGCTGTGGAAGAACAGTGAAAAGGACAGCGACGGCAACGCCATCAAGGGTGAAGTGGTCACCATCGACTCGAAAGACTGCCTGATTCATTCAGACCACCGCATGGTCGCCACCCTTGGGCTTGAAGACATTGTCGTCGTGGAAACGGCGGATGCCGTGCTCGTGGCCAACAAACACCGTACCCAGGACGTCAAGAAAATCATCGCCTCGCTCAATGGCTCAACCGAGAGCCTGGCCGAAAACCATCGCAAGGTCTATCGTCCCTGGGGGCACTATGACTCCATCGATTCCGGGCCTCGCTTTCAGGTCAAGCGCATCACCGTTAAACCGGAAGCAACGCTGTCACTGCAAAAACACCTCCACCGCGCCGAATACTGGGTGGTGGTCACCGGCACAGCGGAAATCACCTGTGGCGACAAGGTCGCCATGCTCACCGAGAACGAGTCCATTCACATTCCGCTGGGCGAAGTGCATCGCGTCGCCAATCCGGGAAAAATTCCGCTGGAGATGATCGAGGTCCAGTCCGGCAGTTACCTCGGCGAAGACGATATCATCCGCTTCAGTGACACTTATGGAAGAGTTGAAGAGAATGCCTGACGCCGCCAGCGCAACATCCTGTTTCAAAGCCTACGACATCCGCGGGCGCGTCCCGGAAGATCTCGACACCGAATCCGCCTACCGGATCGGGCGGGCTTTTGCCGATGTCGTGAAACCGGAAAAAGTCGTCACTGGCTACGATATCCGCTTGACCAGCCCCGAGCTGACGGATGCGCTGGAACGCGGATTACTCGATGCCGGCGTCGACGTCTACAGCCTGGGGCTGTGCGGCACCGAGGAGATCTATCGCGCCACGGCGCAGCTTGGAATGGATGGCGGCATCATGGTGACGGCTAGCCACAACCCCGAAGCGTACAACGGCATGAAGCTGGTCGGTCGACAAGCCAAGCCCATCGGGCGTGAGAATGGTCTGGCCGATATCGAAAAACAGGTGCTGGGCGGGACCACGCCATCTCAGGTCAACGTTCCACCGGGGAAAAAGCGACCGCTCGACAACCGCCCTGCCTACATCGAGCACTTACTGAGCTATATCGATGTCGATAGCTTGAAGCCATTGAAGATCGTGACCGATGCCGGCAACGGTGGCGCGGGCATGATCGTCGATGCACTTGCCCCCCTACTACCGTTCGACTTCATCAAGTTGAACAATGATCCGGACGGACATTTCCCCAAAGGGGTGCCCAACCCGTTACTACCCGAAAACCGGGACGAGATCATCAGCAAGATCAAGGAAACAGATGCCAATCTGGGTATTGCCTGGGACGGCGATTTCGACCGCTGCTTTCTGTTCGATGAGCACGGCACCTTCATCGAAGGCTACTACATTGTCGGGCTTCTGGCAGAAGCCTTTCTCCGCAAGCAGCCCGGCAGCAAAATCATTCACGATCCACGGCTCACCTGGAACACGATCGACGTCGTGACGCAGGCGGGGGGCGCACCGATTCAAAGCAAGACCGGCCACGCCTTCATCAAGGACGCCATGCGCGATACCGATGCGATCTACGGCGGCGAGATGAGCGGACATCACTATTTCCGCGACTTTAGCTACTGCGACAGTGGCATGATCCCGTGGCTGCTGGTCGTTGAAATGATCAGCACGACAGGCAAAAGCCTGTCACAGCTCATCCAGGAACGAATGGCTGCCTACCCCTGCAGCGGCGAAATCAATTTTCGCGTACCGAGCACAAAAGCCTCGATAGCCAACATTCTCTCCCGCTATGAAAACGATGCCATCGAACGCGACGATACGGACGGCATCAGCCTGGATTTTGGCGACTGGCGCTTCAACCTGAGAGCATCGAACACCGAGCCGGTTTTGCGCCTGAATGTCGAAAGCAAGGGCAACCCTGAACTCATGAAGTCAAAAACCGCGGAATTGTCAGCACTCATTAGTCACTGATACCCAACGCCCTCTGCTTCCCGTTTGAAGAGGGTGTCGCAAAAAAGCCCATCCGGGGCTTTTGCGACACACGGAAAGGAAAAAGTGCGATTTTTCCTTTCCTCACAGATTCAACAACTTAGTCGTTGTTGAATCTGGCGGCACTTCCTTGTGCCGCACGAGGGCGTCGTTTAACAACACCCTCCCGAACCCTCAACAGCCCGGCATCTATTTGAGTAGTCGGGCTGTTGAGTTTGTTCCTCCCATACCCATATTTCCCCAATGACAAACCGTATTCCAGCTACCAGTTGGTAACGTGGCGGTTTTCTCTACGCATGAATCCGTACAAGGGGAGGCATACAATCTTGAACAGACGCTGGTTTATTCTGCTCACACTATTGCTCGTGCCCTGCTTCACCGCAGCACTGGCGGCAACTGAACCGGATTTCGATTCGATGCGTCAGCAGATGATCGAAGAAATCGAGCAGCAGGTTCGTGAAACCGCATCCCAACTGGACGACGACAAGCTCGATCCGCGTGTGATCGAGGCGCTGGCCAAAGTGCCACGCCATGAGTTCGTGCTGCCGACACGTCGTCATCAAGCCTACGAAAACCGGCCATTGCCAATCGGTTACGGGCAGACCATTTCACAGCCCTACATCGTCGCGGTCATGACCGATCTGTTGCAGCTCGAACCCAATGACAAGGTACTGGAAATCGGCACCGGTTCCGGTTATCAGGCAGCAGTCGTAGCGGAGCTGGTCAAAAAAGTCTATTCCATCGAGATCATTGACACACTCGGGCGAAAAGCACGCAAGCGGCTGAAACGACTGGGTTATGACAACGTCAAGGTTCGCCTCGGCGATGGCTATTACGGCTGGAAGGAACACGGGCCTTACGACGCCATCATCGTCACCGCCGCCGCGAGTCATATACCGCCGCCACTGGTGAAACAGCTGAAACCGGGCGGGCGCATGATCATTCCGGTCGGCTCCCGTTTTGCAACGCAGCAACTGGTGCTGGTGGAAAAGAACAAACAGGGTGAGCTGCGCACACGCCAGCTGATGCCAGTCACCTTCGTGCCGCTGACAGGTGGACACAAGCGATGACGCAACGCCCGCCACTGGTCGCCATCGCGCTGCTGTCGCTGGCGACCCTGGCGGTTGAAATCCTGTTGATGCGGCTGTTTTCGATCACGCAGTGGCATCATTTTGCATACATGATCATCAGCTTGGCGCTGCTCGGTTACGGCGCCAGCGGCAGCTTCGTCACGCTATTCCAGCGCCGACTAGAACGTCATTTTTCGGTGGCCTTCACGGCTGCGGTCGGGCTGTTCGGCGTCACCGCGAGCGGCGCATTTCTACTGGCCCAGCAGCTGCCGTTCAACGCCGAGGAGCTGCTCTGGGATCCACTGCAACCAGGGTGGTTGCTGCTGATGTATCTGCTGCTCGCAGTCCCGTTCTTTTTCGCTGCCAGTGCCATCGCCCTGGCGCTGACGCGGTTCAGCAACGAAGTCGGCAAACTCTACGCCTTCGATCTATTTGGCGCCGGTCTGGGCGGCCTCTTTGTCATTGGGCTACTGTTCATGCTGATGCCGCTGGCAGTCCTTGGTGCCATCGGCTTGCTGTCACTGCTGGCGACGGTGGCCGCTGCCCTGGAGCTACGT
>CAZQXF010000063.1:0-11154 GCA_964596975.1 uncultured Thiotrichales bacterium
CAGTGCCATATTTGCGGTGGCAGCGGCGATCCTGGCGGCGTTGTTTGGCTTTTCTGGCTGGGAATTGCTGATGATCGCCGTGGCATCGATGTTTTCCAGCACCATTATCGGTCTGAAACTGCTGCCGACCTCAGTCTTGCATCACCAGCATACGGGCGGGGTGATCATCAGTATTCTGCTATTGCAGGACATTCTCGCGATTCTTTGCCTGTTGGCTATCCGTGCCTGGGGGCTGGGGGAGACCACGGCAATGCAGATGATGCTATTTCTGGTCAGTCTGCCGCTGCTGGTCGGTTTTGCGTTCCTGATGCAGCGCTGGGTGCTGACGCGCTTGCTGATGCGCTTCGACACGATTCGCGAATATGTCTTTTTGCTGGCCATCGGCTGGTGTCTGGGGCTCGCGGAACTGGCGGCATGGCTTGGCCTGTCGGCCGAGATCGGTGCTTTCATTGCCGGCGTCGCGATTGCCGCCAACCCGGTTTCGCTGTTCATTGCCGAGAGTCTGAAACCGCTGCGCGATTTTTTCCTGGTGCTGTTCTTCTTTGCCCTTGGTGCCGGGCTTGATCTGGCGATGATGCCGCAGCTGTGGCTGGCGGCGGCCGTGCTTGCGGCCACGATGCTGGCTCTCAAGGCATTGACCTTTCGCCAATTGCTGCTGCGTTCTGGTGAACGCCGGGAGCAAGCAGCGGAGATCGGCGTTCGGCTCGGCCAGATGAGCGAGTTTTCATTATTGATTTCGGTGCTGGCGCTGTCGAACGGTCTGATTGGCGAGCGTGCCGCCTATCTGGTGCAGATCGCCACGGTGCTGAGCTTCCTCGTTTCGCCTTATTTGATCGTGATGCAGTACCCGACGCCGATCGCTGTCAAAGACACATTGCGCCGGGATTGAGGAGGGTGCCGTTTTTCGACGCCCTCATGAGCGAGGAGGCACCGATCTGGCCAATCCCAGGGGCGACGTGAAATATGATAGATTTCCTGCCTGTATTCGGCTGGTTTCGTTCAGGTTGCACGAACATGGCGGGCTAGATCCAGAGATCCCAGTTCAAGTTTCGGAGTTCATTCTTGGGTGCATGGATTTGACTAACATCCTGACGAACGGCTTTCCGGTAGGTTGGGCAGAGCGCAGCGTGCCCAACAAAGGCTTTGGTGCTGTACCAGCCTGTGGCTGTTGGGTACGTCACTATCGTTCCTTTGCCAACCTACCTGAATTCAAAGGGAGCCGTGAGTGCCGTGAATGCCGAAACTTGAAATCCTAAGAAGGAAGAGCAGTGAAATTTCTCGTAGCCGATGACCATGAATTGATCAGGGAAGGCCTCCGGGCGCAGTTGCAGGAACTGCATCCGGATGCCGAAGTGGGTGAGGCATCCAGTCTGGATGAGGTGCTTGCCGCGGTCGATGGCGATGGGCCGGTCGACCTGTTACTACTGGATTTGGGTATGCCCGGCGGCGATGGCATGTCGGTATTGGCACAGCTATGCAATCGTTACCCCGACATGCCGATTGCCGTGGTGTCTGCGTCGGAAGATCGCGCCACCATAGGCAAGGCGATCGACTACGGTGCTGCCGGCTATATCCCCAAGTCGATGGCGATGAATGTCATGATGAACGCCATTCGTCTGATCCTGTCGGGTGGCGTTTATCTGCCGGAGAGCCTGCTGCGTGGCAGTCGTGACGATCCGCGATCCGCTGCTGCACGCAATGAAAAGAAAGATGATCGCCCCGCGCCCGAGCCATTGACGCAACGCCAGGTCGATGTGCTCTGCCTCATGTGTGAAGGCATGGCAAACAAGGAAATTGCGCGCCAGCTCGGGATTGCGGCGAATACAGTAAAAATACATGTTGCCGCGATTCTCAAGGCGTTGCATGTCGACAATCGGACGCAGGCGACGCGTCTGGCAGACAAGTACAACCTTTGTGTCCGCAAGTAGATGCCTTGTAGCGTCAAGGCATGCGTGTCGAACCCCAATTACCCCCGTCAACCCCCATAGAAAACGGAGAACACAATCCATGGACAGAACCAACCCCAGGCCAGCACCATCGCTCACGTGGCTGTTCAAGGCGCGCCACCGGGAACCAGCGGCCGAAGGAGGCCTGGAACATGGGGGGTAGCCGATATGATGTGCTGTCGATGCTGACCCGAGCGACTGGTGCTTGCGCCAAGCCTGCGCGACAGCTTGTCAGCCGCTGGGGCTGCATGGGTAGTGTGCGTCAAATCATGCTTGGCATGATTGCGATGGCATACATGGTGACATACTCATCCGCCTTGGCCTCGGATCTGTCGGCCAGTACTGCAGTGGGAGACGAAGCGGCGTTTTTTGCCGACATCCCGATTGTCATGTCGGCAACCCGCTTGCCACAGCCGCTGCTGGATTCCCCGGTATCGACGACGGTGGTAACGCGGGAAATGATCGAAGCCTCCGGTTTCAATGAGATCGCCGACGTATTTCGGCTGGTACCCGGGTTTCAGGTGGCACATGCCACCGGCGGACACTTCGTGGTCGCCTACCACGGTCAGGAGTCCACCCTGGCTTCGCGGCTTGAAGTGCTCATCGATGGACGCTCGGTCTATGGCAACCTGATGTCGAGCGTGCAGTGGAATACCCTTGGCATCGAGCTGGAAGATATCGAGCGCATTGAAGTCGTGCGCGGTCCCAATGCGCCGGTGTTTGGCGCCAACGCGATGGTAGCGACGATCAATATCATTACCCGCCAGCCCTATGCAGAACAGGGAACCTGGATCGACGTCGCGGCCGGATCGCTCAGAACCCGGGACTTCCTGCTGCGCCACGCGGCGTCTGCCGGTGAACTCGACTATCGTTTCAGTCTCGGCTGGGAGGAGAACAATGGCTTCAATATGGACCGTACCCAAGGGGCTGATTTCGACGACTCGAAACTGGCGAACTTCGCTTTTCGGGGCGCCTGGGCACCGACGCTGGTGGATGATGTCGATATCCAGTTTGGGCTGACCACCGGTGAAGGCGCCACGCTGAATCCGGAAACGGATCTCGAGTCCAGCAATCACGATGGTTACGTCAAATCTCACTTCCAGTTTCTACGCTGGTCGCGTACCACCGGAATGGAGGACGAATTTTATCTACAGTTTTACCATAACTACGTTGATCAGCATGACAGAGCCGATTTTGGCCCACTCTCTCGAATTGCGGGCGTGTCGCCACTGTTGATTCCTTTTCTTACTGGCGGACAGCCTGACCAAAAGATTGAAATCGCTTATGCCGATGGCGTTTCTGAGCGCTATGACCTTGAGTTCCAGCATCGCAAACCTGTATCAGCAGCAACACGTGTTGTCTGGGGAGGCGGTGTGCGCATGGATCGGCTGCGTAGTAAGGCGCACTTGAACAGGGATGGTTATATCGATAGTGCATCGGCGCGGGTTTTCGGCAATGGCGAATGGAAACCAGATGAAAAACTATCCCTGCATCTGGGTGCGATGATCGAGCACAACGATTCGATTGGCCTGTTCGGTTCCGGCCGGATCGCCGCCAACTATCGCTTGGCACCTGATCAAGCATTGCGCGCCAGCCTGAGTTCGACCCAGCGCAGCCCCTCGATTCTTGAAGAGAACTGGGACTATCTGTTGCGCTTCAATGATGGAACACCGTTGAACCAGGTGTTTCTGTCAGCTGGCGACCTCGATCCCGAGTCCATTGTCGCGGCCGAGGTGGGCTACGCCTTTATTCCCAAAGGTGGCGACTTTCAGTTTGACGCCAAGTTGTTTCACGAACATGCGAGGGATCTGATTTCCAATTACCGTGATCTGGATTATCCCGATCCCTTTTTTCAGGATGGGGTCGAATACGCAGTCAATGACGACAGCTATCGTATCAGCGGTCTGGAAGGATCGGTCAGGTGGCGGCCCGGCGCAAGAGACTTTCTGACGGCACAGTATTCCATTACCAAGAGCCACCGGCTCCTGAGTCGAGGGGGAAGCAAAGAACCGATCAAAATAGAGCACGATGTGACACCGAGGAGAACCTACAGTCTGCTCTATCTTCACGATTTCGACCGCGGTATTAGTGGCAGTCTGGGCTACTACTATCGTTCCGGCATCAAATGGGTCGGAGATGGTGACCGTCTCCCCGGTTATGATCGCTTCGACTTGCGTCTGGCAAAGGATTTTTCGGCCGGTCGCAAGGAAGGGAAGCTTGAATTCATTGCACAGAATATCGGCAATGACTACCAGGAGTACATTAGTAAGAAGTCGGGTAGAACGACATTCAAAACCCGGTATTTCGTCAAATTGGGTTTGCGTTTTTGATGGTGCAACAGTCCGATTGACAGCTTGCAGTGCTGCAAGCTGAAATGAAGAATGTAACTTATTCAGCGTTAGCTCAAGTAGAACCGTAACTGCTCAGATTCCAGTGGTGAGCTGAGTAGTTACGAAAAAAAAGGCAATAGTGGTGGGGACCATGACAATATCAAAGCGGTGCATATGGCTTCAGTATCGTGGTAAAGCGGGGCAAGCGTAATCGCTTGAACCCGATGCTGTTTGCCCAACATATTGGGAAGTGGCTGCGACGCCGGGTTGCGTTGTCGCAGGTGTTGCTGTGGATATGTTTTTTCGTTCCTTTAGCAGGCAATGCTGCGGCAATTGAAATTGTACTGAGCAGTGAAGGTGATGAGTATCACCAAGTGGCGAATCAAATTCGCGCAGGGTTGCGAGACTCGCGCCACTATCACGAGAGTCTGGAGATAAAGCTGGCGCAGTCGCTCGATGCCGATAGTGGGAACCTGCCGTTACAAGATAGCAAACTGGTTGTTGCGGTTGGGGTCCGCGCGTTGAAGAAGGTACTCGATGGGCCGGTGGATTTTCCGGTATATGCGGTACTCGTTCCTTGTGCCAGTTACGACAAATTGCTTGACGACCTGGACAGCAGTGGCCGGGGTGCGCTCAAACATTATCTGTCCGCGTTGTATCTCGACCAGCCGCCGAAGCGGCAGTTGGAATTGGTAAAAGCCCTCGGCGGCGATCGCTTTCGGGTGGTGGGTCTGCTGCTTGCCGAGAAATTGGACGTTGATATCAAGCCGCTGGTTGCACAAGCAAAACGCCTTGACATCGAATTGCGCGATATTCGTGTGGCCGGTAGCAGGGATATCGTGCCGACGCTGAAACGCGCCCAACGCAAGATCGACATGCTGCTGACGATGTTTGACCCCAGCCTTATCAATACCCAGACCATCAAGCAGATTCTCTATTTTTCCTATCATCGCCGTCTGCCGGTGCTGGGCTATTCGCAGGCCATGGTCAAGGCGGGTGCGCTGGCGGCGATTTACAGCACAGCCGAGCAGGTGGGGCGGCATGCAGCCGAGGAGATTGTCGCGGCGCTGGATCATGAGCCGTTGCGATTGCCGCCACGGAGTTTCCCAAAGTACTATCAGGTGACCTGCAATTCGGCGGTGGCTGACTATTTCAATCTGCAGGCGGATTGTGCTCTGCAATCGCTGTCTCACCCCGGCCCAGAATCCAGAAGTGGGGCGCAATAATGGTGCGTTTGAGATTTCAACATGGCTGGGGCATCCGAAAGCGGGTCTTGTTTCTTTCCATTGTGCCGATGTTTCTTGTCTCGATCATGATCGGCTTCTATCTGACCAAGGCGCACCTCAGTTATATGCATGAGGCGATGGCAAAGCGTGGCGAAGCGATAGCACGCAACCTTGGTCTCGCCAGTGAATTCAGCTTGTTGATTGAAGACCGCGCACGGTTGCAAGAACTCGTGAACCGCACGTATTTTGGTCCTGAAGTCGAAGCCGTCATCATTCTCGATGAAAATGGCCAGCTGATGGCACAGAAGTTACATGAGGGTTTTGCACAACGGGTGCATGGCAGTGATGCGCAAGACAGCCTGTGGGAATTCTATTCCAATGTTGAAACAACGTCAGTCGATGAAGGCGAAAGTGAAGAGCTGCGCGGGCAGGGAGAGGGGCGGCGGCTGGGTCAGGTGATTGTCTATGTGTCGCGCGACCACCTGCGCGAAACGGCGAGGAAAGTCATCGTACGCAGCATCCTGTTTATTCTTTTCGGTCTGTTGTTTGCGTCATTGCTGGCATTGTTGCTGGCGCGGGAGTTACTGGCACCCATCCAGCGGATTACCGACCTTGTCGGCCGGGTGCAGCGAGGCGATTTGTCGTCACGTCTGGCGCGCAGAAGCGGTGCCGAGATCGGCGAGCTCGAACAGGGTATCAATCGCATGGTGAAAACCATCGAAGGCACCCGGAAAGAGCTGGAGGAACGGGTTGCCGAGGCCACTTCACGTTTGCAGGAAACGGTAGCTGCATTGCGCGAAAAAAATATTGCACTGGAAACCTCACGCCGGGAGGCCATCGAAGCCGGGCAGGCCAAGGAACGGTTTCTGGCACATGTCAGCCACGAATTGCGCACGCCGCTGAATGCGATTGTCGGTTTTGCGGAGTTGCTGGAAAAAGACCCGCAAGCGAAGGAGACGCGGGAATATACCCGGGTCATCAACAATGCGAGCCAGCAGCTGTTGGCGGTAATCAACGACGTGCTCAGCTATTCTGAGCTGAGTGCCGGGAGACTCAGTGTCGAGAAACGATCATTTCGTCCGCAAAACGTTCTCGAGGATGTTGTTTCGCTGCTCAGTCGCGATGCGCACTGCAAGGGGCTGGAGCTGGTGTTGCTGATCCATCGTGATACCCCGCGGGCGGTGATTGGTGACCCAGTGCGGTTCAGTCAGGTACTGACCAATTTGCTGGTCAATGCGGTCAAGTTTACGGCTTCCGGCGAGATTCTGGTGGTGTCCGAGTCGATGATCGATGAGGAAGGCCGCCGTTACCATCTTGTGTCGGTCGAAGATTCCGGTATCGGCATTCCCAAGGCGCGCCGCGACGCGCTGTTCGAGCCATTCGTTCAGGGTGACAGTTCGATCCAGAAACGCTATGGCGGCACCGGGCTCGGGCTGACGATCTCTCGTTCTTTGATGGAATTGATGGGCGGAAAAATATGGCTGGCCGACGGCAGCCTGGGAGGAAGCCGCTTTTGTGTTGCACTGCCTGCGGATGATGGTGCGGATGTTACTGCGGATCAGGATATGCAGCCTGATGTACTGCAGGGGATCAAGGTGCTGGTGACGGACAGCCATGCAGTATCGAGACGTGCGATCAAGAATATGTTGCTGAGTTTTGGCATGCAGGTATTTCTTCAGCCGACCCGGCAGACGACGGAGCAGATACTCAAGGAGGCAGAGGATGACGGAACCCCGTTTCAGGTACTCGTCATTGGTGGCAAGGCGGACGAATTTCCTTCCCGGCGGCTAGTGTGGCTGCGGAATATTGCACGGGATCAGGGCATTCGCATTCTTGTTCTGATCAGCGATGAGGAGCAGGTGCGGGAAAAACAGCGCATGGTGAAACACAAACACTGTATTGTGATTTCTACCAAGCCGATTCGTCGGCAAAGGTTGCTGGAAAATCTGCAGCAGGTTCTCGAATGCAAGAAGAAGAAAAAGCGGGCTTTAGGGCGGAGCGATACCCAGCCTGCTACCAATGCACGTGTACTGATTGCGGATGATAATGCGTTTTCGCGGCAGCTCTTGCAGGCCAGCCTGGAACGATGCGGTATTGCGGTCCATATGGTTACGGATGGATTCGAGCTGGTCGAACAGGCGCGGCAGCAACGATACGATCTCATTTTTCTCGATATTCACATGCCGGCGATGGATGGCCTCGCAGCGGCACAGATCATCCGCGAAGAGACCATCAACAATCAGACGCCGCTGATCGCCGTGACGGCGGACCTGTTTACTCCGGCGACAAGTACGCGCCAACAACGGCTGTTCAACGAAATACTGTTCAAGCCAGTATCACCCGATGCGGTTTCCGCGCTCATCGAGCAAATGCTGCCCGGCGCTGTCGAGCGGTCTCAGGTTGTGCCTGAGAGTACCTCGGCGGAAGATTCGCGTTATCGGGAGCGATTCAAGACAGCGTTGGAAGATCTGGTCTCGCAGCTGGAAACCGCAGCGGAGCAGGCCAATCGTGATGGTATCAAGAACATTGCCCACCAGATCAACGGGCTGACCGGCTATTTTGGTCATCAGGCGTTATCGCGTCAGGGCAGGGCGCTGGAGCAAAAGGCGCTCAGTGGGGCGATGGATGACCTCCGGGCGCTGATCGATGATATTCGTTCGATGGTTGTTTCGCTGTAGCAGGGCAATGCTCGTGTGTCAGCAGAGCCTTCAGCGGTAGATATATTTCAGCAGAAACGGCGGTAACAGCGTGGTCAAGGCGATGACGATAATCATGCCGGCGTAAATTTCATTGTTGAAAATGCCACTGGTGCGCCCGAGTTCGGCGAAAATCAGGCCGACTTCGCCGCGTGGAATCATGGCGACGCCAATAATGATTTTCTGCCGTAGCGGTTCGCTGGTGAATGCTGCGCCGGAGAATTTTCCGATAATGGCTACCAGCAGAAACAGCAGTGAAAAACTCCAGATAAAGGCTGAAGTCCAGTCGATCGCCTGGAGATTCAGTGACAGCCCGACCATGACGAAGAAAATCGGCGTAAAGAGCTGAATAATCGGTCGCATCTCGTTTTCGATGCGTTCGGCGAATTTGGGTTCGGTATGCAGCGCAATGCCGAAGGGGAGGAAGAAGCGGCGCGACAGCGCCAGCCCGGCGGCAAATCCACCGAGCAGTTCAGGTGCGCCCATCTCATGAGCGAGCCAAGCAAACAGCAGCACCAGCGACACCATGGCAGTGGGAATCAGCCCTGGAATTTCGCTGACATTGGCGAAGTGTCTGATCGGATGTGAGATCAGTCGTGCGGCGATCGGTGCGAGAATGAAGAACAGCGAGATAAATAGCAGCACCTTGCCGACGTTGGCTGCGGTAATACCGCCGCCAATCGAGAATTCATACAGCAGTGCGAGCAGTACGACACCGAGTACATCGTCGAGCACGGCGGCACCGAGCACGATCTGGCCTTCCCGCGAGTGACGTTGATGCAGATCACTGAGTACGCGGATGGTAATGCCGATGCTGGTGGCGGTGAGGGCGCCGCCAATGAACATCGACACCAATATCGGCAAGTCGAACCATTGCCACGCCAGCAGGAAGCCCAGCACGAAGGGTATGATGAAACCAGCGAGTGCTACTGCGGTGGAGGCGCGCCCGGTATGCATCAGCTTGCGTATATCGGTTTCGAGGCCCACCTCGAACAGCAGCATCAGAATACCGATTTCGGCCAGCAGTTTGATCACGGCGTCGGGTTGTAGCCAGCCGAGCATGCTGGGGCCGAGCACGATGCCGGCGCTCAGCTCACCAATGACGGCTGGCGCACCGAGACGGACAGCGATTTCCCCGAAGACTCTGGCGGTGACCAGAATCAGTAGCAGTGACAGGAAAAAGCTGTGGACTTCCATCATTCAGAGCCTCAACGCAAGAGCAGTACCGGCACCCTGGCGTTACGGATCATGTTGGTGGTGGTACTGCCAACGAGAAAGCGCCGAATGACGGAGTGGCCGTAGGCACCCATGATGATCATGTCGATGTCATGTTCACGGCGGTAATCGCAGAGCACTTTTTCCACCTCGCCGTTCTGCATCGATGTGGTGACATCGAAACCGGCCGTTTCCAGTTTTTGTTGCGCCCACGCCAGCGCACCAGCATTGCTTCCTGCCATCACGATGTGGCAGGCAACACCAGCGAACAGCGGGCTGGCCGCTACCATCTCCACCCCTTTCTTGGTTGTCATGCTGCCATCGAAGGCGATGAGGACGCGTTGTGGCTCCTTGAACGCACTGGAGGTGACGAGAATGGGTTTGTGCAGCGCCCGTACCGCCGATTCCAGCCGGCTGCCCAGATGTTCGGCAAGGTTTTCATCGTGCTTGCCGAGCACCCACAGACGGGCTTCGTCTTCCATCTCCATCAGCGTGCCGACAAGATCACCATGGCGTTGCATGGTGACGGGGTTATCGACGCCGTCGGCTATGGCGCGGTCGCGGGCAGCTTCAAGCATCAGGCGGCCTTGTTCCAGGGCGAGTCTGGCGCGTTTTTCGTCGAGCTCCGACAGTTCTTCGAGCAAGGACTCGCGCGTGCCAAGGCCGATATTGCCGGAAAGATTGCTTTCCGTTGGAAACGTTGATTTGTCGAGAGTATGCAGGATCAGCAGTGGCGCCTTCATTTTCAGGCTGGCCCAGGCGGCGTAGTCGCAAACGGCGGGGGTGATGGCGGTGCCGTCTATGCAGGCGATGACTTTGCTCATGCGTTTTTCCTGTTGCTTACTCAATTTGTTGGCGTTTCTATGGGCTGTTCGGGTTGGCTGGCGCTTTGCCTGCGGGGTGGGCGAATGAATTCGCCCCTACAGAAGGCATGGTAGGGGCGAATTCATTCGCCTAGCCGAGCAGCCCCCTTGTAGGGGCGAATTCATTCGCCTTGCCGACTAATGCTCCAGCAGCGTGTCGGCCGCATCGGGTTTGTCGTGAACGCCAAAGCGGTCGATGATCGTTTTGCTGGCTTCGTTCAGACCAATGACCTCGACCTCGGTGCCTTCACGGCGGAACTTGATGACCACCTTGTCCAGTGCCGCCACCGCGGTAATATCCCAGAAATGCGCATGGGTCAGGTCGATGGTGACATGGGTCAGCGCTTCCTTCAGATCGAACGCGCCGATGAACTTGTCGGCGGAGGCAAAGAACACCTGGCCATGCACCTCGTAGTGGCGCTTCATGCTGTCGGCGCTGAGGGTCGAGGTGATGTACATGTAATGGCTGACCCGATGCGCAAAGAACAATGCACTCAATAGTACGCCAACGAACACACCGAAAGCGAGATTGTGTGTTGCGACCACGACCACCACGGTGGCGAGCATGACGATGCTGGAGCTGCGCGGGTTGCTGCGCATTTTCACGACCGCACTCCAGCTGAATGTGCCGATCGACACCATGATCATGACGGCCACCAACGCGGCCATCGGGATGCGCGAGACCCAGTCGCCGAGAAACACCACCAGGATCAGCAAAAAGATGCCAGCCGTCAGCGTCGAAAGGCGGGTGCGCCCCCCCGATTTCACGTTGATGATCGATTGTCCGATCATTGCGCAGCCCGCCATGCCGCCGATCATGCCGGTGGCGATATTGGCGATGCCCTGCCCCTTGCATTCGCGGTTCTTGTCGCTTGGGG
>CAZQXF010000064.1:0-11056 GCA_964596975.1 uncultured Thiotrichales bacterium
CGCCCACGAATCGGTAGCCAAAGAGCCTGCTTCAGAGGCCCCCGCGGCCGTGGAAAGCACAGCTGCCCCAACCCCGGCTCCCGCCCCCAAGGAGGAGGCCAAAAAGCCCGCGCCCAAAAAGCCAGCGAAGGCGAAAAAGAAACCTTCGGGTGAGTCCGGCTCGATCCGTGTCAGTATCGAAAAGATCGACTCGTTGATCAATCTCGTAGGCGAGTTGATTATCACGCAGTCGATGCTGAGTCAGTTTACCGATGAATTCGATATGTCCCAGATCGAATCACTGCGAGATGGCCTGGGACAGCTGACGAGGAACTCTCGTGAGCTGCAGGAGACGGCAATGCAGATTCGCATGTTGCCTATCAGCAGCTCGTTCAACCGATTTCCCCGCCTTGTTCGGGACATGAGTTCCAAACTGGGGAAAAAGGTTGAACTGATCATCTCAGGCGAAGGTACGGAACTCGACAAAACAGTGCTAGAAAAGATTGCAGACCCCTTGGTGCATCTGGTGAGAAACTCGCTAGACCACGGTCTCGAGATGCCTGATAAACGCCGTGAATGTGGTAAACCTGAAACCGGCACGATTGAGCTGAAAGCGTTTCATGAAGGTGGAAATATCGTGATCGAGGTTGTCGATGACGGTGCTGGTATCAACAAGAAACGGGTCTACGAAAAGGCGGT
Organism: uncultured Thiotrichales bacterium; assembly: GCA_964596975.1. Taxonomy (GTDB): domain Bacteria; phylum Pseudomonadota; class Gammaproteobacteria; order UWMA-0217; family UWMA-0217; genus JALSHZ01. Next base: position 679 of record CAZQXF010000064.1, read on the forward strand.
AGAAAGCGGTGTGATTGCGCCCGATGAAAAGCTCACGGATGAGGAAATCAATAACCTCATATTTGAACCCGGCTTTTCAACGGCCGAAGTGGTCAGTGATATATCCGGTCGCGGTGTCGGCATGGATGTGGTGCGGCGAAACATCAATGAGCTGGGTGGCCAGATCTACATTATTTCGGAAGAGGGTAAAGGATCCACGATCAGCATTCGCTTGCCGCTGACGCTGGCGATTATCGATGGGCAGCTGGTGAAGGTGGGTACTGAAAACTACGTCATTCCAATGCTGTCGATTGACGAGTCGCTGCAAATCAACCCGAGCCAGATCAAGCGCTACAAGGGCAAGATTGACCTTTATAAACTGCGTGACGAATACATCCCGGTATTGCGATTGCACAAGATATTTGGTTTGCAGACTGATGTGACGCGTTTCGAGGATGGGTTATTGGTGGTCGTCGAAGCAGAGCGAAAGCGTGTTGGGCTGTTCGTCGACGAACTGCTTGGACAGCAACAGGTCGTGATCAAGAGCCTGGAGAAAAACTTCCGTAAGGTCGATGCGTTGTCCGGCGCGACGATTCTCGGGGATGGCACTGTAGCGTTGATCATGGATGTGGCCAGCCTGATACGACAACATCTGCTGAATCAGGGAAAGATCAACAACTCCAGCCTGGAAGCGGCGTAAAACAATCAACAGAGAGCTTTTGTCATGCACAATACTTCACAAGCGGAAAACGTAGCTGAAAAGAACATTCATATCAACCAGGGTACCGACCAGTACCTCACCTTTATGCTTGCCGGTGAGGAATATGGGCTGAATATTCTGAACGTTCAGGAAATCAAGGGGTGGGAAGGCGCGACGCCGATTCCGAATACGCCTGATCATGTGCTTGGAGTGATTAATCTTCGCGGCACGGTGGTCCCCATTATTGATCTAAGAAACTGTTTTGGCCTGGATAAAGCGGATTTCGGCACGACGACGGTGATTATCGTGGTAAAAACCCGGGGAGAGGATAACTACGAGCGTGTCGTCGGCATGGTGGTCGATGCGGTTTCTGAAGTCTACAATCTGAATGAAAGTGCCATCGAAAACACACCCTCGATGGGGACGGTCGTATCGACTGAATACATCAAGGGGTTGGCGACGATTGATGACAAGATGATTATCCTTCTTAATATTAATCATATGATCGAAGTCGAGGTTGGAAAAGAGATCGTACAGCTTCCAAACTAGCGCGTGCAGGTGAGAAGTCGAGGTGTCGACTTCAATCCGGTAAGGCACCGCACACGGCCGAGAGAACAATAACAATAATGAGGTCAAGCCATGAATAACAATAATAGCGGTTCGTACAGTGTCAATCTGCCTAAAGATTTGACGATTGCCAATGTGGCTGAAGTCAAAGGATGGGTCGACGAGGCTCTGCATAAGGGACAAACAGTCAGTGTTGACGCTTCGGCGCTCGAAACCATTGACACTGCTGGCGTCCAATTGCTTCTGGTCATTGGGCAACATGGTCGCGGGGGCGCGGCGGTTGCCGTAGAGGACATCCCCGCGAATATGGTTGCTTACGGCGAAGCCATGGGAATTCCCGCTGGCATGCTGAGTCAGGGTTAGGCCTGAAGTTTTTCCGGGGTGGGTTTTCCAGCCATCCCCACGTTAAAGTTGAGCAAAACATCATGAGCAATAGGGTCACGCACAGTCAGACTGCCGCGGGTACGCATCCGCTTGACGTATGCCTGGAGGAAATCCGGAGTGCGTTACAGGCTAGTGACGAGGGAGTCAATTCGCTGATGGGGGACTTCGTTGAGGTTGCGCAGTTGGTGGACAGTCTGCTTGAAGATGCCCGATCGGTGTCAGATTCCACGGTGTCGGTATCGATCTCGAACAAGGCGGACAAGATCAGGGCAGCGATGAACAGCTCCGTGCAGTCGTTTCAGTTCTATGATCGCCTTACTCAGCAACTGCAGCACGTGATCACATTGCTCGAACAAGTGGCGGCGAGCCGTCGGGGGGATTGTCCTGAAGCGCATCGATGGCACGACAGTACGCCTGAGAATTATAATGGAACGACATCGGTGGAGTTATTTTGATGGCACAAAGACAATATGAATTCAGTGACGCAGATTTCGACTATTTCAGGAAGATCGCTGATCGCCTTACCGGAATTCACCTTGCTGACAACAAGAAGGAGCTTGTCTATGGGCGGGTAACGCGACGGCTCAGGGCGCTTCGTCTCGCGTCATTTGCGGAGTATATCGCGCTCTTGGAGAGCGGTGACGCCGGTGAGCTAGAGCAGTTTACCAACATGATCACGACGAACCTGACCTCATTCTTCCGTGAAATGCACCACTTCGATTTTCTCACGAAGGAGGTCATACCCGAGTTGATGCGTCTAAAGCCGCGGGGAAGCCGGATCAGAATCTGGTCGGCTGGCTGCTCGACCGGAGAGGAGCCTTACTCGATCGCGATGGCGCTCAAGGAGTCGGTCAGCGGGCTTGCTGCCTGGGATGTCAAGATTCTGGCTACAGATCTTGATTCGGAGGTGCTTGCACACGGTGCTGCGGGAGTCTATGCCGAGGACAGAGTCAATGGTATTCCGTCTGTCTATCTCGATAAATATTTTCAGAAAGGGACAGGCCCAAACGCAGGGAAGGTTCGGGTTCGTGAGGAGATCCGTGAAATGATTACATTTCGGCGTCTCAATCTGATGGAAAATTGGCCAATGAAGGGCCCCATGGATGTCATCTTCTGTCGTAATGTCGTGATCTATTTCGACAAGCCGACACAAACCCGCCTGTTTGCAAAATTTGCCAATATTCTGGCTGACGATGGGCGTCTGTTCGTCGGGCATTCCGAGGCTCTGTACAAGGTAACCGACAAGTTCGAATTGTTGGGAAAAACTGTCTACAAGAAGGCGGGTTGAGTCGATGCCGCACAGAAGGCATGGCAAGCTACCCGCTGCGATTCCAGGCTTTGAGCGTATCCACCGATACTGGAATGCCGGTCATAATGAGATCATGGCAAAAATCAAGCCGGGCGAGTATTACGTTACCCGTACTGGTGAGGCGTTAACGACGGTGCTTGGCTCCTGTGTTGCCGCGTGCATTCGCGATCCAGACAAGAGTATCGGTGGCATGAATCATTTCATGTTGCCGATGAAGGGTCGTCATCTGGGCGCGGTTATCGATGATGCCTTGCGCTATGGCAATTTTGCGATGGAACACCTGATCAATGACATCATCAAGTATGGCGGCCGCAAAGAGAATCTGGAAATAAAAGTCTTTGGGGGTGCGAATGTTGGCGGCATCGGTCAAGATGTGGGCAAGACAAATGTCGAGTTCATCACCTGCTATCTCCGCAGCGAAGGGTTAAAGGCGGTTAGCCAGGATCTGGGAGGGATGCAGGCACGCAAGATCATCTACTTCCCAGACACCGGAAAGATTCTGCTGAAGAAGCTCGAGGCCGCGCAAGGGGTTGCAAGGCAGGATCGTGACATGCTGGAGACACTCACGTCGAAACCGGTTGCGGGTGAGGTTGAACTGTTTGTCTGAACTGCTGTTTTCTGTCATTCGGGGCGCTTTTTTCCGCCACGAACATTTATTCAAAATTAATGGTTATGGTCATGCACAGTTACATTGCCGAGAAAACCCCTGTTCAACCATCCTTGGCTAAGGTCAAGGTACTCGTCGTAGATGATTCACCATTGATGCGTCAAATGTTGACGAGCATTCTCAGCTCCGATCCGGATATCGAAGTGGTTGGCCAGGCTGCGGATGCCTATCAGGCAAGGGAGCTGATCAAGGCACTCAACCCTGACGTGCTGACGCTCGATATCGAGATGCCGGGCATGAATGGCATTCAGTTTCTCAGCAATCTCATGCGGCTGCGACCGATGCCGGTAGTGATGGTGTCGGCGCTGACTTCGGAGGGTTCGTCAGCGACGCTTGATGCGCTGGAGCTTGGCGCGGTGGATTTTATCGAGAAGCCAAAGGTCAAGACCGATGAGGTGCTTGACAACTATACCCGGGGGATCCTAGCAAAGGTCAAGAATGCGGCAGCCGCGAGCGTAAAGAACTTCAGGCCGCATGTCGCTCCCGCACCCGCGAGCACCCGAAACAGTCTTGAGAGGCTGCAATCGAAGGTTTCGTTGACCGCTGGCAAGCTGGTTGCGATCGGCTCGTCAACCGGTGGGACGGAAGCCTTGAAAGAAGTGTTGACCCGTTTTCCGAAAAACATGCCACCCGTGGTGATTACGCAGCATATTCCGCCTGCTTTTTCCGCCTCGTTTGCTGAACGGATGAACCTGATCTGCGAAGTCGATGTGGTTCAGGCCGAGGATGGCATGGATGTTGTGCCGGGACGTGTCTATATCGCACCGGGTGACAGGCATCTGGTGCTACGCAAAGCCGGCACCAGACTCTATTGTCACCTGGATGATTCTGAACCGGTCAATCAGCACAAGCCATCGGTCGAGGTGATGTTCGACTCTATCCAAAAGATCGCACCAGCCAAAACGGTGGCCGTGATGCTGACCGGCATGGGTGACGACGGGGCCAATGCGATGGTGAGACTGAAGGAGGCGGGCAGTTTCACGATCGCCCAGGATGAAGCCACCAGTGTGGTTTGGGGGATGCCGGGACAAGCGTATAAACGGGGCGCGGTGATGGCACTGAAACCTTTACAGGAAATTGCGAACGAAGTAATTAGCCAAATACAGAAACTATGATTCAATAAACGGGTGTACAGGAAGATAAATCAATAAAAACAGGAGACGACTATGAATGTATTGATTGTTGACGACAGTCGTGCCATGCGCATGATCGTAAAGAAAACCCTTCGTGATGCCGGTTACGATGATATCGACATTGACGAAGCCGAGGATGGCGCCAAAGGCGTCGAAAAGGTACGTGAATTTCAGCCGGATATCATTCTTTCAGACTGGAACATGCCCAACATGAACGGCCCGGAATTTCTCAAGGCCATCAAGGCAGACGGTTACAGCAAGCCTTTCGGTTTCGTTACCACAGAAGCCACCAGCGAGATGCGAGCGATTGCAGACGAAGCCGGTGCAGACTTTCTGATTGCGAAACCCTTTACCGCCGACAGCTTTGCCGAGGCGCTCGATAAGTACATGGACTAGGAAAAGAGGACAAATGGACACTACATATAACATTCCCGCTGATCGGGAAACGCTAGGCGTATTGAGCATGCTCTATGGCGACGGTCTTGTCGTCAAGAAGGCGGATGACAATCCGTCTGTCGAGGGCGATGCGCTGGTTGGCCTGTTCGTTGACGGCGATGGCAAGACGGTAGCTGCATGCACCTGCGATACTTCATTCGCAGCTTTCGGCGGTGCGGCACTCTCGATGATGCCGAAAGGTGGAGCGGAAGACGCCGCCGAAAGTGGTGAGATTTCGCCCATCATGCAGGAGAATGTCTATGAGGTGATGAACATTTGTTCGCGCTTGCTGATGAATGACAGCACCCCACACCTCAAGCTAACCGATATGTACGAGGGTCTCGATCAGGTACCCGAGTCTTCTGTCGAGGTCATCAAGAATGCGCCTGGTGTGAAGTTCGAAGTTGAGATCCCCAACTATGGGAAAGGGCATCTGTCGATCGTGACGCTGTAGTCAGTGTTGCCAGCCCCCTTTGAAATGGCCGCCTTGTGCGGCCATTTTTGTTTCGGTTGCAATATCCTCCGATCGCCCCCACCATAGATTGCAAAATCGATTTTAGGGAGCGATTGATAGTGGACAAAGCCGATAACAGTGTTGACTCGCCAACAGAAGGAGTCACCCGAACCAATTCGGAACTGCTGATTCGGGAGCATGTGCTGCCAACCACGATCCATTTGGTACCGTTGTTCGACCGACCCTTTTTCCCGGCACAGTCGATGCCGGTTTTCCTCGATGAGAATACCTGGCTGGAGACGGTCCAGGCGGTCGGACAGACGGACGGCCATGAGATTGGCCTGCTATTGTTGTCAGGCGAGGCAAAGGGAGTTCCCGAACCCGAGGATTTCGAGGAGATTGGCTGCATCGTCCGGATGCATGACCCGAAGGAACTCGATGGTCAGATACGTTTTATTGCAGAAGGCCTGGCGCGCTTCCGGGTGGTTGAATGGTTGTCGCGAAAACCGCCTTATGTGGTTCGTGTCGAGTACCCCCAGTCACTGGAACCTGACGAGCTGAAGGTTCGTGCGTTTGCGAACGCCATCATTACCACGGTCAAGGAGCTGTTGCCGCTCAACCCCATCTACAGCAGCGAGCTGAAGATCTTTCTGACCCAGTTCAGCCCCGATAACCCCGGACCGTTTACCGATTTTGTCGCCAACCTGACCAGTGCGAGCAAAGATGAATTGCAGCGGGTGCTGGAGACCGTCGATCTGTTGCCGCGCATGGAGCTGGTGCTGAAACTGGTGCGCAAGGAGCTGGAGGTGGCTCGCTTGCAGACGGAGATCAAGGAGCGAGTCGATGAACGGATGTCTGAGCAGCAGCGTAAGTTCTTCCTCAAAGAACAGCTCAAGGAGATCCAGAAGGAGCTGGGTATCGCGAAGGACGATCGCACCGCCGAAATAGAGCGTTTCAAGGCTCGCATCGACAAGCTTGACTTGCCCGAGGCTGTTGCTGAACGAATCGACGATGAACTCCAGAAGCTCTCGATACTCGAATCGAGTTCACCGGAATTTGCCGTCAGTCGGAATTATCTCGATTGGGTGACGCAGCTTCCTTGGGGTATTCAATCGAAGGATTCTTTCGATCTGAAAAAGGCGCGCAAGATTCTCGATCGGGATCATGAGGGTCTCGACGATGTGAAAGATCGCATTCTGGAGTTTCTGGCTGTCGCCGCGTTCAAGGGTGAAATGTCCGGAGCGATCACCCTGCTGGTCGGTCCGCCAGGCGTCGGCAAAACCTCCATTGGGCACTCCATTGCCGAAGCATTGGGGCGCAAGTTCTATCGCTTCAGCCTCGGCGGGATGCGCGACGAGGCCGAGATCAAGGGGCATCGCCGCACCTATATCGGCGCCATGCCCGGCAAGCTCGTACAGGCGTTGAAGGAAGCCGGCACGATGAACCCGGTCATCATGCTCGACGAGATCGACAAGCTGGGGGCTTCGTATCAGGGCGATCCGGCCTCCGCATTGCTCGAAGTACTCGATCCGGCCCAGAATAACCAGTTTCTCGATCATTATCTTGATGTGCATCTGGATTTGTCGAAGGTGCTGTTCATCTGTACCGCCAACCAGCTCGACACCATTCCGCGGCCGTTGCTCGACCGGATGGAGACGATTCATCTCGCCGGATACATTGCCTCTGAGAAGTTTGCGATAGCGAAAAAACACCTTTGGCGGCGACAGCTGGAGCAGGCCGGGGTGACAGCAACGCAGGTCAAACTGTCGGATGCGGCACTACGATTTCTGATCAATGGCTACGCGCGCGAGGCGGGTGTCCGTGGTCTCGACAAGCGGCTTGGGCAACTCGTGCGCAAGGCGGTGGTCGATTTGCTCGAAGGCAAGGCAAAATCGGTAAACATCACACGACCGAAGGTCGAGGAATATCTGGGTAAGCCGATTTTTTCCGATGATCGTCCCAGCAAGGGCGTCGGCGTGGTAACCGGGCTGGCATGGACTTCGATGGGGGGAAGTACCCTGGATGTCGAAGCAACGCGGGTGCATGAAAAAAATCGGGGTCTGAAGCTGACCGGTCAGCTGGGTGATGTCATGCGTGAGTCTGCCGAGATCGCGTACAGTTTCATTACGTCATATGTCGACGACAATACCCCGCAGGCAGGATATTTCGACAATGCGTTCGTGCATCTTCATGTCCCCGAAGGTGCAACACCAAAAGATGGTCCGAGCGCGGGTATTACGATGGCGACTGCCTTGCTGTCATTGGCCAAGGGGAAGCGCGTCAAGTCCAATCTGGCGATGACAGGTGAACTCACCTTGACGGGTAGAGTGTTGCCGGTAGGCGGCATTCGAGAAAAGGTCATCGCTGCCAAGCGGGTGAAACTGAGGGAATTGATCCTTCCCGAAGGCTGCCGTCGGGACTACGACGAATTGCCAGAGCACATCAAAGCCGATATGAAGATCCACTTCGTCAGCCGCTATGAGGAAGTGGCGGAAATCTGTTTTGGCAAACGTTGACGGGGATGTCTTCGGCGCGTTCGCCCGGCAGCCTCGGGACCGCCGGCATCTTGCCGGCTACCCAGCCCGAATCGAAGTGCCGCCCTTTCCGTCAAGCGGCATGGGGAGGACTGATCGTTGGCTGCACTCCCCTGACAACCCCTTTTCAAGCCAATTATTGTCCTGCTTCATTCAATAGCTTCTCAATAACGTCCACCGATTCCGGCTCATCCCAGTCATGTCCACCTGCCAGCGCTAGTCGGATTCGGCCATCACGGTCGATAATGAAGCTGGTAGGGTAGGCCGCGACCTGCCAGGACTTGGCGGTTTCTCCTCTGCTGTCCAGCAGTACCGGAAAATTCACAGGGTGTTGGCTGAGGAAATGACGCACATCAGAGACGGGCTCGCCGAGGTTGACTGCAACGATTTCGAATGGTCTGCCTTTCAGGCGATTTTTGAGTGCTACCATCGATGGGATTTCGTGAACGCATGGCGGGCACCAGCTCGCCCAGAAGTTCAAGAGCACGACCTTTCCGCGCCAATCTTGCAGCGATTTCATGGTGCCTTCCAGATCGGGTAGCGAAAATGACTTCCCCTGGGCGCCGGTGTAGGGGCTGAGTCCGCGTTTTCGCTGTTGTTTGGGTTTGCGTTCTGTTGCTTCGGCGGTTGTCCGATCGCTGACACTGGGGAGGGATCGTTCCTTGTCCAGATAGGGTGCAAGAAGGTTGGCTGCTTGCGCCAGTATGCGGGGCAAGCGCTGTGCCATGGCCGTCTCCTTTTCACTTGCATCGGGGCGAAAATAGAAACGATCACGGACGTCGGGCAGCACTTGCAAAAATACATCACTACCGGACTTTTCCAGTGTGCTTTCCAGCTTGAAGAGCCCGTGACGCCATGGTGACTTTTCCGCCTGGATAATAAAAACGGGCGCATTCGTCGATGACACGATTGGATGATACTGGGTGGGGACGCCAGGAATAGGTGGGCCGTTGGTGACATCGGGGTTGAGTAGAATCAGCCCGATTCGCTGCGCTGGCCGGGTGGTCTGAATGGCATGCAGCGCCTGCATGGCAGGGATTGCTGCCTTGTTTGGGGCAACAATAAAGATATCTTGTTTGCTGATACCAGCTTGGGGAGCAGGGTATTTCTTCAGCACTGACTGCAGTGAGCGGGCTGCAACCTCATTGAGCGCCTGTTTGCCCGCTGGCAGGAAGAACGAGGTGAAGTAGTCAGGGATAAGCACCTCCACGTCGGCAGACAGCTTGGCAAGCTGTTCGGCAACCGAGACTTCGGCTGGCTGCAAGCCATGTTCGGTGGGCATCCAGATATAGCGCGTTGCCGCTTGTTCTACCTGTGCCGGGAACTGGAGGATCGACAGCTCACCACCATCATTCAGCGGCAACAGATATTCTTTCGGTGCCGAGTGGGATACCGAGGACAAGAGCAGTAACAGTGGGATCAGCAGGTGCCGAAGGGATAGTTTCATGGCAGTGTGTCAACGTGGGGTGTGATTATTCAGTAGGTGGGAAAATAGGGCCGTAACTGCTCAGATTGCCGCTGAAACGCGTCAGATCAAGGCGGGAAATGTGAGTTTACGACCCACATGGAAGTGGGAAGTGTAGAAAATGCATGGAGCAATTTTCTACCACGGGTAAATGACCATTTCCCAAAGCTTCCGCCTCCTGCTTACGCCCCTCACCTACATCCATGTAGGCGACCCAGAGATGGCGCGCTTCAGTGGGGCGCTGAGTAGTTACTGCGGGGTTGGCATAATTCTAACCCAAATGCCTGTCTGGTAGGTTATCGTGACTGCTGCGTATTCATTCCTTCATGGCGCATCGGTGTCGCGGTTACACGCCAGGGCCGATGTGAGTGAATGGTCGATGACAGGGGCTTTCAGCAGGCCCTCGCAAAGCTTCTGCATGAAGCGAGAGTATTCATCGACAAACATGACGCCAAATCCATCGTTGCTCTGATGAATGACCATGGCTTGTACGGCGGCTCGTTCGGCACTACGGTGGCTACTGAGCTTCACGTCGAGTTCGATGATGCTGTCGACGGCTATCTGGTGGGCGCAATGGCTCTCCACATAGGCGCCGCCCTGGCTGATATTGGTGATGCGCACCGGCTGAGTGCCGGCACTGCGGGACTGCATGTTGGCCGGGATATTGACTGCCCGGCGCTGGCAACAACGATGGTTCATGTAATCCTTCCCTTGATTACTGACTCTGTTGGTGTCGACTGGCGACCAAGGC